>JBARHM010000174.1:0-2528 GCA_049799235.1 Gallionella sp. | reverse complement strand
GCTTAATGCGATCAGCAAGAAATTCGGCAGCGGCAAACCGTGCGAGCCCACCGAATGGTTCCGCGATGAAGGCAGGCATGGCGGCGGCGTCCGCTTTATGGCGACAGACGACACGATATTCAATCGCGCCTCGGTCAACACCTCGCAGGTTCATTATGACGATGATGAAAAGAAGCAACTGGCATCCGCTTCCGCGATCTCGACGATCATCCATCCCAGGAATCCGCTGGCGCCATCGGTGCATATCCATATCAGCTGGACAGAATTGAAGAACGGCAGCGGTTACTGGCGTGTCATGGCAGACCTCAATCCCGCGATCGAAAACAGCGAAGACAAAAACCAGTTCGCCAACAAGCTGAAGCTGGCCGCGCCGCAACAATATCTCGAAGCGGCGGCGCAGGGCGACCGGTATTTTTATATCCCCGCGTTAGGACGACATCGTGGCATCACGCATTTCTACCTGGAAAATTATTCCAGCGGCAATTTCGACACCGACCTGAAAATGGCGAGGACGGTGGGTGAGGCGGCGATCGATATCTACTGCGACATTCTTTCTTCTGCAATCGAAAAACGCACTTCACCAACGAAAGCTGATTACAAAAAACAGCTGGACTACCACACGCTCTACTTCTTCCAGGTTCTGACGCTGGATCGGGGTACGACTTCGGGTTTGCTGGTTCACAACCAGAATGACGTCGGCATCCTGGCTTCGCTGCCTTCGCACGTCAACCGGCCTCTGCTGGCCTCATGGAAACAGAAGATGCAGGCGCCCCAGGACCTGCTGCTGGAAAAACTGATCGATTGCCTGGCGGACAAAGAGGTCTGTGTTGTAGAAGACGTTGCCAAACAGGCATTGGCAAATTGCGTGCGGAAACACTATCTGGCGCATCCCGAGGCGATCGACATGCAAGCCAGCGGCAACACCAAGCCGCCTACTGTTGATAATCATCTCAAATCTGTTGCTTAGCGGATAATCGTTCGAGCGTGAATCACGCCCGATTCGAAGTGTGGATCCGAATTCGGAATCAATGGAGGCAGCTCTCATTGGCTAAAAATCGACAAATGAAAAAGCCGGCGTCCGCCGGCTTTTTCGTGGCTGCTAAAGAAAATTACTTCTTGGCCGCCTCCGCAGGTGCTGCAGGTGCATCAGGTGCAGCAGAAGCAGAAGCCGGAGCTTGCTCAGTCGCCGGAGCCTGTGCAGCAGCAGGCGTATCTGGAGCAGCAGGAGCTTGAGGGGTTTCTGCTGCCTTTTGACCACAGGCGGCAAGAGAGAGAGTTAACAGGGCTGCAATCAAAGCAGAACGAATCATGATATTCCTTCAATAAGAAAAATTAGCAGGGCTTTGGGTAATGACTGTTCGCGGCGCCCCCAATACTGCGAACGGCGCGCATTTTAGCGCTTTCTAAAAAATAATCCAGTGAATTCCGAAGTCGTCACTCAAAAAATGGTTCCTTTATTCCTTTCAGGTATTGGCGTAACCAAAGATCGAGATCAGCTTTCCAGGTTTTTATCCTGCTGGATCAAGAATGTTTCTGGACTTGAAGAATTGGCAGCCATGTTATTTATGCAACCGCAGCCTGCCCGAATTGATCTTCTTCATTCTTCATCATGTAATCCCGATACTATTTTGAGGTTGACTGCTCCAATCCACACTGTTCGGCTGCAACGAGATGGCGAATCATGTACACGAGATAGAGCGAGAGTACGGCAGCGAAGAAGCACCAGACAGATACGTAGGCATAACCATAGACCTCCGATGTCAACAAACTGGATAAGGCAGCCAGCCAACCGAAGATCCGGATCAGCCTGTGGCTGGAGAAGAGCAGCGGCACAAGGATAGTCAGGGCATAAAGTGCAGCCGGCGTGATCGGTAAGTACGCGGAGCTATGAAACGGAAAAGAAAAATCGTAGTGGATGGAATGCTCTCTCACCGCGACCGTCATCCATTCGGAGTAGAAAAACATCACAGAATAAACCAGCGTTCCAGCAAAAGCGCCGAACATCGCGCAGCCGCCAATGACCCGCTTGCGAATTTTGCCTATCATGTTGGCTTGGCTGGGCTCGACAAGGTAGCTGCTGAGCGGGAGCCACCACAGCCATAGAAAATGCGAGAAGAAGTGGAACCCCAGTGCAAATGGCACCGCTGCGCTGGCTTTTCCCGCGTCGAGCTCCTGCCACACCCGTCCCTCGAATGCCTGCTGCAAAGCAAACAAGACAGGTACCAGCGCCCACATCAAGTATGGGCGATGCAGCCGCCTAGCCTGCCGGACGGCATAAGCACCCGTGCCCGTCAGCACGGCAGCGGAGCTATAACTGACAAATGCGGAAAAGCACATTGAACAAAAGTGTCGCTCGTAATTGTTATTCTCGCCGACGCCGCTGTACTGCATCGTGCTGCCATCCTGAAACTATTTCGAGCTTGGCTCTTTAGCAATTTGTTGAAATTCTCAGTGTTTGCGAATGCTAAAAATTCCCGGCCTCTCAAAAAGCTCTGAATCGATTTTCAGATCACCGGGTGGGGTAACGT
>JBARHM010000173.1:0-9027 GCA_049799235.1 Gallionella sp. | reverse complement strand
AAGAAACGACCCGTGCAGCTGCGGGAGCGGAAAGAAATATAAGAACTGTTGTCTTGGAAAAGTTGTGGGGAAAGCCAGGTTTCAACCGTCGCATACGCAGCCTTCGCCGGCGCCGACACCGGACGATATAAACCTGCTCGGCGCGCTGATCAACACCGGCCGTTATACGGAACTGGAAAACTGTGCACGTTCGCTACTTAAGCCGTACCCGGATTCCGGGATAGTCTGGAAACTGTTCGGCCTCTCCCTTCAGATGCAAGGTAAAGATGCACTGCATGCGATGCAAAAGACGGCGGAGCTATTATCCAATGATGCCGAGGCACACGGTAATCTTGCCGCCCTGCTCCGCGCTCGCGGACAGCTCGAAAGAGCGGTGGCAAGCGGCCGTCGTGCGGTGCAGATCAGGCCCGATTTTGCGGGTGGGCACAACAATCTGGGCGTCATCCTGCAAGATCTCGGTCATCTTGATGAAGCGGCGGCAAGTTACCGTCGCGCGCTGGAGATCAATCCCGATTTCTTCGAGGCATACAACAACCTGGGCGGTGTATTGAAAGAACTAGGGCAACTTGATGAAGCGGCGGCAAGCTATCGACGCGCGCTGGAGATCAAGCCGGATTTCGCCAAGGCGCACAGCAACCTGGGTGTCATCATGCGAGAACTCGGGCAACCCGACAAGGAGCTGGAATGCTACCGCCTGGCGCTGGAAAGCGATCCGCTGTGCAGCGAGGCTATGCTTGGGGTGGGACAGCTATGCATGTCCAGCGGCCAGATGGCAGAAGCTGAAGGTCTGTTCCGCAAGGCGCTTGAGATCAATCCGTATGATCTGGAGGCACGTCTCTTGCTCGCACAAGTCAGCAAAGTGAAAATCGGCGACGAAAATCTTGCTGCGCTGGTGGGGATGGATGATGCGGCACGGCGCATCGCAACGCCCATGCCCTGCAAAAAGGCGATCTTTCTGCAGTTTGCGCTGGGCAAGTGTTTTGATGACATCGGCGAGCACGATAAGGCGTTCCCGCATTTTACTGAAGGATGCAAACTGAAGCGCACTACATTCAAGTATGACGCGAAACAAACGACGCAGCTCTTCAATAACATCATGCGAATATTCAGTCGGGAGACGATAGCACGCCTGCGCGGCGGCGGTGATCCGTCCCGGCTGCCGATCTTCGTGCTGGGCATGCCTCGTTCTGGCACCACGCTGACCGAGCAGATCATCGCCAGCCATCCCGAAGTGCATGGGGCTGGTGAGCTGACAGACTTGCTGGATATTGCTCAACGCGATGTTGCCGGAAAGGCCTACCCGCACAACATTGCTGCGCTCGATCAGGCGGGCTTGGTCGTATGGGGTGCCGATTATGTCGCCGGCCTGCATAGCCGCGCTCCCGATGCAAAGCACATCACCGACAAGATGCCGGCAAATTTTCTCGCCATCGGTCTGATACATACGATGCTGCCGAACGCGAAGATCATCCACGTCAACCGCAATCCGGTGGATACCTGTCTTTCCTGCTTCATGCAGTTGTTCAGCAAAGGGCAGGAGCAAACCTACGATTTGTCGGAGCTGGGACGTTATTATGTCGACTATGCCCGTTTGATGGGGCACTGGCGCAGCGTGCTGCCTGCCGGTGCATTTCTCGATGTGCAGTATGAAGATATCGTCGCTGACCAGGAAGCCCAAGCGCGGCGCATGATCGCCTTCTGCGGACTGGATTGGGACGATGCATGCATCGATTTTCACAACAACCAGCGCTCGATCCGCACTGCCAGTTTGACGCAAGTGCGCCAGCCGATCTACAAGTCCTCTGTGGAGCGCTGGAGGCCTTACGAAAAATTTCTCGGACCATTGCTGGATGAGCTTGGCGATCTGGTGCCGAAGCGGAGTTGAGAACGTCAATATGGTTTTGGTCCGGCACAGCGATGGTTTCCATCGTATGTCGCGGCAATAGGCTGCTTCAACCGCGTTCGCGGTATATGGATATTCCCTGACGGTCTGTCTGTGCCATCACAGCATGACCTTGGTGCCGAGTTCTACTACCTGATTGGCAGGCAGATTGAAGAAGCTCGCCGCGCCTTCCGATTGGCGCGTCATCCAGGAGAACAGGGCGCGCCGCCATGACGCCATCCCGCCCGGGCCCTCCGCGACGTTCGAACGAGCGATGAAGAAGGTCGTGCTCATCGGTTCGAGTTCCACGCCGTGCGCAGCCAGCCCTTCCAATGCCACAGGGATATCCACTTCCTGGCGGAAGCCGAAATGCAAAGCGACGTCGTACATGCCGGGCGCAAGTCCGGTCACTTTCAGGCGCTGCTCCGGCTCGATGTAAGGCACATCTGCGGTCACCACATGCATGAAGACGGTCTGCTCATGCAGCACCTTGAAGTGCTTGAGGCTGTGGAACAGTGCGCTGGGCACGAAGGTCGGGTCCGCGGTCAGATAGATCGCAGTGCCCGGCACGCGCGGTACATCGGGTTGCGTTCCGGCGATGAAGGCCGCCATCGGGATGTCGAGCTTGCGCCTTTGTTCGGCTATCAGGCTGCTGCCTTTTTTCCAGGTGGAAAGCAGGACGAACAGCACCAGGCCCAGCGCCAGCGGCATCCAGCCGCCGCTCACTACTTTGGTCAGGTTGGAGCCGAAGAACAACAGCTCCAGCAAGGCGAATGCTGCCAACGCAGCCAACAACGGCAGTCGTGCGCGTCCCGGCAGCATCAGCGTGACGAAGATAGTCAGCAGGGTGGTGATGATCATGGTGCCCGACACCGCGATGCCGTAGGCCGCCGCCAGCGCGCCGGAGGAGCCGAACTCAAGCACCAGTAAAGTCACGCCGACCAGCATCATCCAGTTCACGGCGGGGATGTAGATCTGTCCGCGTTGAGAATCGGAAGTGTGCTGGATGAACAGCCGCGGCAGATAGCCCATGCGCATCGCTTGCAGCGTGATGGAATAAGCGCCCGATATGGTGGCTTGCGAGGCGATCACCGTGGCGGCGGTCGCCAGCGCGACCAGCGGCAGCATGAACCAGTCCGGCGACAGCAGATAGAACGGATTCTGGATCGCATCCGCCGAGCGCAACACCAGCGCGCCTTGACCGAAGTAATTGATGAGCAGCGCCGGGCATACCAGGCCGTACCATGCAAGCCGCACCGGCTTGGCGCCGAAGTGCCCCATGTCCGCATACAGCGCTTCGCCGCCGGTGAGCGCCAGGAAGACTGCTGACAGCAAAAGGAACATGCCTGCCGGATGTTCAACCGCGAAGCTGACGGCGTATAACGGATTGATTGCGCGCAACACGCTCGATGTCTCCACGATGCTGATCACACCGAGAACACCCAGCGCGGCGAACCACAACAGGGTGACCGGGCCGAACAGCTTGCCCATGCTGCCGGTGCCGTGCCGCTGGATGAAGAACAAACCGGTGAGCACGCCGATGGTGATGGGGATGATCAGTTTTTCCAGCGCGGGGGCGGCGACGCTGAGTCCCTCGACGGCGGAGAGCACGGAAATGGCAGGTGTGATAAGCGCATCGCCGTAAAACAGCGCTGCGGCGAAGATGCCTGCCGTGGCGATCAACAGTTTCCAGCGCGAATCGCCATGTGCCCAACGGTTCGCCAATGCGGTCAATGCGAGCACGCCGCCTTCGCCGTTGTTGTCGAACTTGAGCATGACCCACACGTATTTGAACGAGATGATCAACATCATCGCCCAGAACAATGCCGACAGCGCCGCCAGCACATTGGGCTCGGTCGGGGCGAGACCGTGCGTTCCGGCGAAGGCTTCCTTGAAGGCATACAGCGGGCTGGTGCCGATGTCGCCATAAACCACGCCGAGCGCGGCAAGTGCCAGTACGCCGGTGCCGGATTTGTTGTTTTGGTCCATTTAGCCCCTTTTCATTTTTTTCCGCGAAGAACGGGGCGGCACTCTACGCCTGATCCTTGCCAAAAACAAACTTGAATCTTGTGAATATGGCCATCAGTCGGTGGTTGGGAGCGCACATTCGCGCAAGAATATGCGCACCATTTGTTTGTGCGAAGCGAGTGCTCAATCTTGAGGATTTGAGCATTAGACCAAGCTGAATCTTTACAACTTCTTTATACGTATGGAAATCATCTTTATACCGTTTTAACCTGCCTTCCAATACTATGCGCACCGCATTTTTCCACGAGGAGTAGATGAAATGGACTGGCTATATTTATTGTTGATCGCGGCCTTCTTCGGCCTCAGTGTGCTGTTGGTGTATGGCATCGAAAAGCTTGGGAGGCCGTCATGATTTTCTACATCATCGGCGCCGTCGCGGCATTGTTCCTGATGGCTTATCTCGTCATCGCCTTGCTTAAACCGGAGTTATTCTGATGAGTGCCAATGGATTGTTGCAAATGGCGCTGTTCCTCGGCGTGATTATCGCCGTTGCGAAGCCGCTCGGCTGGTACATGGCGCGCGTCTATGAGGGGCAGTTGCCCGCGTTCGTGCGCTGGCTGGCCCCGCTCGAAAATCTTTTCTACCGCCTGTGCGGCGTGGACAGCAAGCAGGAGATGCGCTGGACGCAATACGCGCTGGCGCTGCTGTGGTTCAGCCTGCTCGGCGTGCTGGCGGTGTATGGCTTGCAGCGTTTGCAGGACTTGCTGCCACTGAATCCGCAGGGCATGGGCGCGGTCACGCCCGACTCGTCGTTCAACACGGCGCTGAGCTTCGTCACCAACACCAACTGGCAAGGCTACGTCGGCGAGACCACGATGAGCTACCTGACGCAGATGTCCGGGCTGGCGGTGCAGAACTTCTTCTCCGCCGCCTCCGGCGTGGCAGTCGCCATCGCGCTGATACGGGGTTTCGCGCGCCACACGCTGGAGACCATAGGCAACTTCTGGGTGGACGTGACGCGCAGCACGCTGTACATCCTGCTGCCGATCTCCACCGTGCTGGCGCTGGCGCTGGTCAGCCAGGGCGTGGTGCAGAATTTTTCGGAATACCAAAAAGTGCCGCTGATGGAAAGCGTGAGCTATGGCCAGCCGAAACTGGACGCTTCCGGCAATGCGATGAAAGATGCGGCGGGCAATGCCTTGACCGAGAAGGTCGTCGTGAGCGAGCAGACTATCGCCATGGGACCGGTCGCTTCGCAGGAAGCGATCAAGGAGCTCGGCACCAACGGCGGCGGTTTCTTCAACGCCAACTCGGCGCACCCGTATGAGAACCCCACGCCGTTCGCCAACTTCCTGGAAATGGTGGCGATCTTCCTGATCCCGGGCGCGCTGTGCTACACCTTCGGCAGCATGGTGGGCGACACGCGCCAGGGCTGGGCCATCCTCGCGGCGATGACGATCCTGTTCGTGGGCTTCCTCGCCGTGGCTGAATATCAGGAGCTGCAGGGCAATCCCGCCTTCACCGCATTGGGCGTGGATCAGGCCGCTTCCGCCACGCAGTCCGGCGGCAACATGGAAGGCCCCGTTGGTAACATGGAAGGAAAAGAAACGCGCTTCGGCATCGTCAATTCCGCGCTGTTCGCCACCGTCACCACGGCGGCTTCCTGCGGTGCGGTTAACGCGATGCACGACTCCTTCACACCGCTGGGCGGGCTGGTGCCGCTGGCGCAGATACAGCTGGGCGAAGTGATCTTCGGCGGCGTCGGCTCCGGCCTGTACGGCATGCTGGTGTATGCCGTGATCGCGGTGTTCCTCGCCGGGCTGATGATAGGCCGCACCCCGGAATACATCGGCAAGAAGATAGAGGCATTCGACGTGAAGATGGCTTCGCTGGTGATCCTGATCCCGCCGCTGATCATTCTCGGCGGAACGGCATTGGCCGTGATGCTGGATGTGGGCAGGAGCAGCGTCTACAACCCCGGCGCGCACGGCTTCAGCGAAGTGCTGTACGCGTTCTCGTCGGCGGTCGGCAACAATGGCAGCGCCTTCGCGGGCATCTCCGCCAACACGCCGTTCTACAACAGCGCACTGGGCTTCGCCGTGTGGTTCGGACGCTTCTGGCTGATGATCCCGGTGCTGGCGCTGGCCGGTTCGCTGGCGGCAAAGAAACGCATTCCCGCCAGCGTGGGCAGCATGGCGACGCATACGCAGATGTTCGTCTGGCTGCTGATCGGCACGGTGCTGCTGGTGGGCGCGCTGAACTTTGTGCCGGCGCTCGCGCTCGGGCCGATGGTCGAGCACCTGAACATGATTAGTGCGCATTAGGAGATTTACATGACAAGCAAAGCTATTCCGTTTCCCCTGTTCGAGCGCAGCCTGGTCATGCAGGCTGTGGTGGATTCGTTCAGGAAGCTGGGTCCGCGCCAGCAGATGAAGAACCCGGTGATGTTCGTGGTCTGGGTGGGCAGCGTGCTGACCACGGCGCTGTTCTTCCAAGCGCTGTTCGGGCACGGCGAAGCGCCGGCCGGCTTCATCCTGGCAATCACATTGTGGCTGTGGTTCACCGTGCTGTTCGCCAACTTTGCCGAAGCCATCGCCGAAGGCCGCAGCCGCGCTCAGGCCGCCGCAATGCGCAAGGCCAAACGCGATGTCCAGGCCAAGAAACTGACCCGGCCGAACTATGGCGAGAAATACGTGCTGGTGCCCGGTTCGGGCTTGCGCAAGGATGATGTGGTGCTGGTGGAGGCGGGCGATTTCATCCCCGGCGACGGCACCGTGATCGAAGGCGTGGCCTCGGTGGACGAGAGCGCCATCACCGGCGAGAGCGCGCCGGTGATACGCGAATCCGGCGGCGACCATAGCGCGGTGACAGGCGGCACGCGCGTGCTGTCCGACTGGGTGGTGGTGCGCATCACCACCAATCCGGGCGAGACTTTCCTCGACCGCATGATCGCGATGGTGGAAGGCGCCAAGCGCCAGAAGACGCCCAACGAGATCGCGCTCACCATCCTGCTGGTGGCGATGACGCTGATCTTCCTGTTCGCCACCGTTACGCTGTTGCCGTTTTCCCTGTACAGCGTCGCGACGGCGGGCGCGGGGCAGCCGGTCAGCATCACCGTGCTGGTGGCGCTGCTGGTGTGCCTGATCCCCACGACCATAGGCGGTTTGCTGTCCGCCATCGGCGTGGCCGGCATGGGGCGCATGCTGCAGAAGAACGTGATCGCCACCTCCGGCCGTGCGGTGGAAGCGTCGGGCGACGTGGACGTGCTGCTGCTGGACAAGACCGGCACGATCACGCTGGGCAACCGCCAGGCCAGCAACTTTTTGCATGCCTCGGGCATCACCGAGGCCGAGCTGGCCGACGCGGCGCAGCTTGCCTCGCTGGCCGACGAGACGCCGGAAGGCCGCAGCATCGTCGTGCTGGCCAAGGAAAAGTTCGCGCTGCGCGAACGCAACATCCACGAACTGGGCGCGACCTTCGTGCCGTTCAGCGCGCATACGCGCATGAGCGGGGTCAACATGGGGGACCGCCAGATACGCAAAGGCGCGACCGAGGCCATCCGCAATTTTGTCATGAGCCTCGGCGGCAGTTTTCCGCACGGGGTGGATGCCATCGTGGACAGCGTCTCGCGCCGTGGCAGCACGCCGCTGGTGGTGGCGGACGGCGCGAAAGTGCTGGGCGTGATCGAGCTCAAGGACATCGTCAAGGGCGGTATCAAGGAACGTTTCGCCGAACTGCGCCGCATGGGCATCAAGACCATCATGATCACCGGCGACAACCGCCTTACCGCCGCCGCCATCGCAGCCGAGGCGGGGGTGGACGACTTCCTCGCCGAAGCCACGCCGGAAGCCAAGCTGAAACTGATCCGCGAACACCAGGCGCAGGGCCGCCTGGTGGCGATGACCGGCGACGGCACCAACGACGCACCGGCGCTGGCGCAGGCCGACGTCGCGGTGGCGATGAACACCGGCACGCAGGCCGCCAAGGAAGCGGGCAACATGGTGGACCTGGACTCCAATCCGACCAAGCTGATCGAGATCGTCGAGACCGGCAAGCAGATGCTGATGACGCGCGGTTCGCTGACCACGTTCAGCATCGCCAACGACGTGTCCAAGTATTTCGCCATCATCCCGGCGGCCTTCGTGACCACCTATCCGGCGCTGGGCGCGCTCAACGTGATGCATTTGGCCACCCCGGCCAGCGCGATTCTGTCGGCGGTCATCTTCAATGCGCTGATCATCATCGCGCTGGTGCCGCTGGCGTTGAAAGGCGTGAAATACCGTCCCATCGGCGCGAACGTGCTGCTGCGCGACAACCTGCTGATCTACGGGCTGGGCGGCATCATCGTTCCGTTCATCGGCATCAAGCTGATAGACGTATTACTTGTGGCCCTGCATTGGGCTTAAGAAAGGAAATATCATGTTGAAACAACTACGCCCCGCCGTAATCAGCTTCCTGCTGCTGACCCTGATTACCGGCATCGCCTATCCCTTGCTGGTGACAGGCATCTCGCAGGCAGCCATGTCAGACAAGGCCAACGGCAGTCTGATCGTCAAGGAAGGCAAGCCGGTCGGCTCCAGCCTGATCGGACAGTCATTCTCCGACCCCAAGTATTTCTGGGACCGTCCTTCGGCGACCGGGCCGGTGCCGAACAACGCCGGTGCTTCCAGCGGCTCGAACCTGGGGCCGACCAACCCGGCCCTGATGGATGCGGTGAAAGCCCGAGTGCAAGCCTTGCGCGATGCCGATCCCGGCAACCAGCAGCCGGTTCCGGTTGACTTGGTGACCGCATCCGGCAGCGGGCTTGATCCGCATATCAGTCCGGCAGCGGCGGAATACCAGCTTGCCCGCGTAGCACGAGTGCGCAACCTCAGCCCGGATGCCGTGCGCAAGTTGGTGGCGGAACACACCGAGGAGCGCCAGTTCGGCATTCTGGGCGAGCCTCGGGTGAACGTGCTGGAGCTTAATCTGGCGCTGGATGTTGCGCGTTAAATCAAGATTGCTTTGGTCATCTGGGAGTTGTTCATGCTTGAGCCGGTGCTTGCAATTCTCGCCATCGTCATTCCGCTTGGATTGGCATATATCATCATCATGTTGCAAGCTCGCAAGCTGCGGGGTGAAAATTGCGATTACTGTAATCCGAACAAAACCTAAATGGCGGATTTATAAATGTGCAA
>JBARHM010000172.1:0-4995 GCA_049799235.1 Gallionella sp. | reverse complement strand
CACCAACCCATTCCTGGCCGTCCTGGGTGTAATCGTTGGGTGGCAACAACAGCAGTTTGTTAAAGGCATCCACAGCTGCTTCGTCGTTCCCGGCTACCAGCGCATCGCGTGCCTGCAACATCAATGCACGTGCCTTCTTGTTGTTCTCTGCCAGGTTCATTTCATCTTCAGTAAGCGCCGCATTAGGTGGAGACGATCGCTCCGGCATCACTGTAGGCAATAATGGCAAGGCCACGGCTCTTGAAGACAACTTGTCCGGACGGATTATTATCTGCAGGCTGCGATTATCCTTGCCCGGTGCCACGCTGTAATCCGCATCGCGATCAAACTCGATCACCAATTTCGGTTTGGTACTCTGGTTGCGCGTAGTTACGGAAAATCCGGGTATGAGGTTCGAAGGGGGTGATTTACGCACCTCATTGTCAACCCAAGGCTCGTTGCTGGTCGCACCCGGAACACGTTCGTAAAAGATCTCCAGCACTTTGCCATGACGCTCAGGGAAGTGCCTCACGTAACGCACCGGCGCCGTCAGTCTGATCGTGGCGACTATCCCTATTTCCTGATACTCCAGACTTACATCATCCAGCGGCTGAGCTGCAACATGTTTGGAAATGGCAGAATGCAACAAGAGACCGAAGAAGATCAGATGCGGCTTTTGAAATGTGATTCGTTTTATCGCCATATTCCAATTTGACTATTATCTTGAGACGTTGTCCCAGGATGACAAAGACCTGCATAGGTTATTCACCTATGCCGGAGTAGAACCGCACAGTCGATATGCATAATGAATCTGCTTGCTCATGGTTCATTCCACCCGTTGAATTGTTTTGCATGGCAAGAAATGCAATCCTGGCCGGAGTTGGATCCTTCATGACCGGGTATTGATTTTCGTTGCATCGATCCAAGATATACGGGGCTCGTATTGTGACAAGTCTTGCAAGTGGGAGAAACATAAGCATGCAAGGTAGCACCGGTCGTGACCGTGTTGCCTTTATGACAACTACCGCACGACACTCCCGCGTTATAGGGAATGTGATTGGCAGGTTTGGCTCCAAGCGCACCCATCCAGCTGACTGTAGAGGTATGACATTGGCTGCAATCGTCCGTACCTATCGCAACATGGCCGGCAGGTGTCGATGCCGCAATGAGATTATTGTGGCAGCCATCGCACCTTCCCGTCGGAGAAGCCGCGGTATGCTTGTATCTGGCGGGCACCCATGCAACGAAGTTGTGGCAGTCGTCGCACTTGTACGTTGCCATCCCGGTTCTAGTATGAGTTGCCGTTGACCTGAAATATTGGTTAGAACCCGAAACGTGACATCCCGCTGAATCGCAGCTGCCAGGAATGACCCCGATATGATTCCAACTTGACGGAATGAATGCACTGGTTCTGTGGCAGTGGTCACATGAATCCACGGCTTTTTTTCCGATGCTGTGATTTGCCGGCCTGCCTTGCGCTATTCGGCCGTTATGGCAAGTTGCGCATTGTTCGGGCTTGGTCATGGCGTGGTTGTATCGTGCCCCCAGGAAGGTGGCCGTGTTGAAGTGGCAGGTTTGACAGGGCGCATCGGTAACCACATGGTTACTCGATTTTGGCGTTGCTACCACGCGTTTGCCAAAGGCGTGGCAACCATCGCAGGTTCTGGGGGTGCCATTGAACACACCATCGACATGACAGGTTACGCAAGCAACTGCAGTATGCGCACCCGTGAGCGGGAACCCGGTGTTAAAGTGGTTGAAATCGCTTGCGCCACTCGAGTCGGCAATAGCAACAGCCCATAAAGCCAAACCTGACACCATGGCGTAACCAATGAAGGCGATTCTGGCTAACCAAGGATATTTCATAACTTCCTCCGAATTGATGTATCCGTCCAATCAGGACGCACACAAAACTTATTCTGAGCAGGCTCCATGCATTAAGTTCATCCGTATATGCCCATTTGGCACGATCAAAGTGGAATCAAAGGAATCATAGTGGGCATACCACATTCTCCAAATATCCTCAGCCGCCTTACTCGTTGATTGGTCCGACAGGATCTTGAATGAAAATCCCGGTGCAATATCACCGGGATTAATGGATTTTGAATCCTAAATGTAAATGCTGACGGATGTCAGAGCAGGCAATGCCATGATCAACAAAACCATTCCCGCCACTGCCCATCGTACTATCTTGAATATGCCCTCATAAGTAGTTTTCATTTGGACTCCTTAAGTTGCTTTGCACGTGCGCAATGTAATCAGTCAATCTTAAGGAATGCTTAAGAACAACAAATATCTTGAATTGGTACCGGAACATTAGGGACCGCCCCAATGAATAGAATTGCTCACCTATTACATCGAGCGTTCGGCGCGTACAGGTGACACTCTTGGGCGAGTGAACAATTTCAGTGTGGTGGCAGTCCTGTAACCTATCCGCCACGCATCAGACAGTCATTGTTGGTAGGAGTACATCTTCCTCAAAACGATCTCCGCAACGACTGCTGACGTAACCTCAGCCGAGGTTTCAATCTCTTGAATCTCTTGCAGCCCGCATACCATTTCGACGGCAGGATTCCATCCGGTGTTCATAATCTCCTCGCCATACTCCTCGAACTCCGTCGCATCCTGTTCGATTTCATAGCTGCTCATGTCCATAGTGATTTTCATGACACACCTCCTTCGAGTTAGACCGAATTAAGGTTTGGATCTACCGAACCGGAATTAGCGGCCTTGTGTATTAAAGCAGCATATTGCATGCCAAATTAATGAAAATCTCGAAAGACCTTGAAAACATTGGCTTTCATGGCAACACAGCCATATCGAGTAATGTCATAAGGTGTTGAAATTGACAATATCCTGACACTTTTTGTCTTACTTGTGAGAAAGCAGGTGCATCCAGAGATTGGATATCAGGGAACAGAACACGGCTTCAGATAGAGCCGTTGACTTAAGATGATGCGACGTAAAATACAACCGCCTCCTTCAGATGCACCTCAGCCACGCATCACAAGTCCATGAATCTGCTCGCTCGATTCAGCTAGCTTTGCCGCGATTTTCTCTGAAGTGCGGATATCGGCGCCACCTCCCTGCTGCGCTGCCGTATCGTGATTTTGATACGGCAGGATGCAGTGATGATGCCTGTTACGGATAGCTGGATTTACGGTGCAAGCGTAAAGTTAATATTTTCAGCATTTCCAGCAGATATATCCACGTTGGCTGGCGGTGAAGTCTGGTAGCCATTCGCTGAAGCTTCCATCGTGTATTGACCCGAAACGCCGGATTGTGCGGTAAGAATAATCGGCGGCGGAATCGCAGTATATTGGCCAAGCCACGGCGCATCAGCAGGCAAGGTCAGCGTATAGGCACCCGGTGGTGACGATGAATCATCGGCGGCGACTGACTTCACGGTCACGACCGGTGCAGCACCGAAGGTTTGCTTGGCAGTCACGTATGCGACTTCAGTCGTGCTGGTCGGATTCAAGGTTGCCGTGCCGCTGACGGTATGGTTGGTAGCAGATGCGTGCAACGTGATCGGCGTGCCGCTATCACTGATGTCAACGATGCTGTTGGCGGCATCGACCGGCACACCGGTTATGACTGCAGTGGCTTGTCCGTCCGCTGTGATGACGACATCGTAGATTCCCGGCACAAGACGCGTGAGGAAGAATTTCCCGTTCTTCGTCGGATCCGTGGTTATCATCGGCGCCGTAGATTGAACCACGTTGCCATTCTGCTGAGCGGTAACCATGACGTTGCCAGAGTTGTTGCTGCCAAGTAACGCGGGGTCGACGAAGCCGCGAATGCCGTTCTGCACGAACGGAATCACCTTGATCACCGGCTTCAGCGCATAGGTTCCGTTGCCGCGCTTCACGATGGACTTGCAGGCGTTGAAATCCAGCATCAGGTCGACGCGCTGTCCGGAGGCCACGTCGAACTCGTTGATCAGCTTGATGCCGGTTTGCACTGCGCTGGGGGTAACGAGCGAAGTTTCGACTCCGCCGGTCGGGACAACCGAGTTGGCGTTCGGATTCAGCGAAGTGTTGGGGTCGAGAACCAGGCGCAGTTGGGTGTAATGTCCTGCTGCCAACGGTGCTTCGCCAAGGTTGTCGAGTGCGCCGTTGTTCAGGCTGAGCAAATCGATCTTGCGTGCAGGGTCCAGCGTAATGTCAGTCCATCCGTTATCTTTATCGGAAGCCGAATATCTTTGGTGTACCCGCACTTTGTTGACCGTCACATACACTTTGTCAAAACCGCAGGCTGGCGTATCAGTAAGCGAAACGCCTATAGTTCCGGTACCTATGTCGGCACCGCTACCACATCCGGTTACAAGTGCCGTCAATAGCGATACCATCAACCATGCCAGTGGTTTTGATTTGGGGTAATGATCGAATACTTTCATTTTTTTCTCCTGCTGGAGCGTCCGCAAAATGCGCAGGTGTAAATTGTAGAGTTGTTATTATATAGCAAGAGAAACTTATCGCAATAGTTGTCAAACAATATGAGTTCTTTCGTATGGCTTATCGGTACGGTAGCGCGCACTCTGCCAGATAGCTCGCGATGCGAAGGAATCAATCAGAACCAAAGGTCAGCATCGCATCATTTTGAGCTGACCCAATCATTTCATTTTCATCCGAATGATCGGTCGAGTTCCCGGCGCCCTGTCACAGGGAATTCATGGCTGTGAAAGTTAGATGTAAGTGCTGAAGGATGAGAGCGCCGGCAATGCCGTGATAAACAAAACCAGTCCGGCCACAACCCATCGTACGATGTTGAATAAACCCTCATAAGACGATTTCATTTCGGTCTCCTTAAATTGCAGCGCAACGTGGACAATTTAAGCAGTGAATCTTAAGAATCGCTTAACTGTTAAATGACTACTGAAGGTGCCGGTTTTCAGGGATGCCAACAGGCCGCAAAGGCTGGAGCCCGGTGCCATCAGCAGACATTCGCCAATAATCCCCTCCCTTCCAAAAACAAACGGATTTTCTTGAGTCTGTGTGCTGAAAACACCAAACA
>JBARHM010000171.1:0-11664 GCA_049799235.1 Gallionella sp. | reverse complement strand
ATTCTTGTCCTTGGATCCTATCCAGGTCGAGAAATCACCATACACCCAGCTGCCGGCAATGACGCCGGGCAGGCTGTGTATTTTCGCGGCGTCTGTGCGCGTCGCGCTCGATTTCAGATAATTGCTGTAAGTATCGGTATGGATATCAGGGTGTGCTTCAAGCGCTGCATACAACTCATCAAGAAAGTAAAAACCGTTATAGGGATAGTATTCCCAGGCATTTTCGCCATCCAGGATGACACTGACAACAGGTGTTTCACCCTCCGGCGCCTGTGCGGCGATCGCTTCGATCTGATCGATGAAATTTGCTGCCGCATCCTTGCCGTGCCAGCGAGAATATTCGAAACCGATCAAATCGGACAATCGGTCATCGCGGAAAAAACAGGTCAAACCATCCGCTTTATTTTCCAGCCGGTAGGGGCGGTAAAGATATTGCTCTCGCAATTGAACAGGTTGACCTGAATGAGTCAAACTATTGACCAGCACGCCCTCCCCGCTGGCAACCCAGTGACAGCCCTCTGATGCAAATACTTCCAGTGTCTCAGTTGAAATTGATCCTTCGGCTGGCCACATTCCGTATAGTTCTGCGCCAAAACGCTCCCGGTGACTTTTCTTGGCCAGTTGAATATGCGCTGTTACCCGTTGCCGCCCTTTGGGGTAATGTGGGGATTCTGGCAAAGGCACATCCGGCATAACCTCCTTGGCGCTGGCAAAATCGATCAGCAAGGGTGCCAGCGGGTGGTAGTGTGGCGTGGCAGATAATTCGATTTGTCCTGATTCGGCCAGCTTGCGATAACGCGGAATGATGCCGCCGATTAATTCTCCGATGAGGTCCAGTAATTCTTTGCGGTCTTCATAGTTGTAACCCTCGGCCTTGCTCATCAACCGTGCCACGAGCTTGTGTTCACGCCGGATACTTTCACCGCACCAGGCAAGGTGATACCAGGTCAGCAGGTCCGCCACATACTGACCGGACAAATAGGACAATGCGATTTCACCTTCGGTTTTCAAACGAGTGAACAATTCCAGAAGTCTCTTGTAGGACGGATAAGGCGAGATCATTTTGGTGTGATTGCTGCGAAAACATGCATCCAGCGCCAATTGCCGCTGCTCAGGGGTAAACTCACAAGAATCCTCGTGTACCAGAAGACGCAGCAAAGGGTCTCGCAACTTCCCGGTGGCAAACTGATCCGCGTAGTCTTCCAGCTGATCCAGCAAGATAGGCACGAAATTCACCACGGCGCGCACTTTGGGGTGTCGTTCAAGGTGATACGCCATGTCGGTGTAGTCTTTGATCGCGTGCAAATAAGACCATGGCAACACGAAATCACCGCTGGAATAATCGCGGTAATCCGGCTGGTGCATGTGCCAGAGAAATACCAGATCAACAGATTTTTTCATAGTGAGGAACCCGGCAGTCCTGCCGCCGGGGAATAATATGGATTAACGGTTGCTGTGCACTTTTTGACCCAGCATGTCCGGCGTGATCAGAGTCACGCCATTCGAGGTGACATGGAAGCGCTTGCGGTCTTCCTCGAGATTGACCCCGACGATCAAGCCGTCCGGGATCTTGCAGCTCTGGTCCACGATAACACGTTTTAAAATTACATCGCGACACACATCCACGTTTGGCAATAATACCGAGTCCTCGATGTTGCAATGACTGTTCACGCGCACATCGGAAAACAACAGCGAGCGGCGCACTGTCGAACCGCTGATGATGCACCCCCCCGAAACAAGCGAGTCGATCGCCATGCCGCGGCGATCATCATCGTCGAACACGAACTTGGCCGGGGGCAATTGTACCTGGTGTGTCCAGATCGGCCATTCCTGGTCATACATGTTCAGATCGGGAATGACCTTGGTCAATTCCATGTTGGCTTCCCAGTAGGCATCGATCGTTCCGACATCCCGCCAGTATGGCTTCTTGTCTTCCCCCATGCCCACGCAGCTTTGCTCGAAACTTTGCGCGAATACGCGGTATTTCGCCACCATGTGCGGGATCAGATCCTTGCCGAAATCGTGGCTGGAATGCTTGTTGTCGGCATCACGGATCAACTGCTCGAAAAGGAATTTGGTATTGAACACATAGATACCCATGCTTGCCAGAGACATGCCGGGCTTGCCGGGAATGGATGCGGGATTGGCAGGCTTCTCTGCAAACTCGACGACACGGGAATTTTCATCGACTCCCATCACACCAAATGCAGACGCATCGGCGACTGGTACTTCCAGGCAAGCCACCGTCATGTCCGCATTGTTTTCAACATGGAAGGCGAGCAACTTGCCATAGTCCATTTTATATACATGGTCGCCCGCCAGTATCAACACGAAGTCTGGGTTGGACTCGCGCAGGATATCAAGATTCTGGTACACAGCATCGGCGGTACCACGATACCAGTGTACTTCATCCACGCGCTGTTGCGCGGGAAGCAAGTCAACGAACTCGCCGAAATGGCCGTTCAAAAATGACCAGCCGCGCTGGATATGTTGTATCAAGCTATGGGATTTGTACTGCGTGGCGACACTGATGTGGCGTATGCCGGAATTTACACAATTGGACAGCACGAAGTCGATGATACGAAACTTGCCGCCGAATGGAACAGCTGGTTTGGCACGCCAATCGGTCAACTGGTGCAGTCGGCTGCCGCGCCCTCCGGCCAGCACCATCGCATAAGTGTTCTTGGTGATCCTGCTGACGAAACGCGGCGCGAGAGCCTCTGTGGAAACATGATATTTCTTCTGCAGGTAACTTAATTCGGCCACCATTTTGTCTCTCCATATAATTACCTTGCTGTAATTCTGCCATTATCGTTTACAATCGTCCCATTAGACAAGACTGTGGGGTGTGCAAGTTGGAAAAGAAGATGGAGTCGTTGCTGCAAACCCGTCTCTACGACCCCTTTGCACTGCTGGGACTGCATCGCGAAGAGGCTGACTGGGTCGTCAGGGTGTATGAACCGAATGCCTCAGATATCGGCCTGCTTGACGGCAACCAGGCTGCAAAGCTTATGCGTATCCACCCGTCCGGCGTATTTGAATGGCGGGGCAAAACCGAACCCGCACGCCCCTACCGTCTGCGCATGCACTACGGCGAAGTGACACACGATATCTTCGACCCGTACCAGTTCCCTCCCCAGCTCTCGCAGCAGGATCTGTATCTGTTCGGCGAAGGCAAGCTGCGTCAGGGTTACCGCATGCTCGGTTCGCATGCCGTTGAGATCAATGGCGTCAAGGGTATGCGCTTTGCCGTTTGGGCGCCGAATGCCGAGCGCATCAGCGTCATAGGCGAGTTCAACTACTGGGATGGCCGTGTGCACCCGATGCGCTCTCATGGTTCCAGCGGCGTGTGGGAATTGTTCATTCCCGAGATCAGACAAGATGCGCTGTACCGTTATGAGATCCGTAACAGAGATACCGGCATCTTGCTGACCAAGACCGATCCGTATGCACAGGGTTATGAGTTGCGTCCGGGTACGGCTGCGCTGACCTCGCCTGCCAACGAACATCGCTGGCAGGATGCGGAATGGATGAAACAGCGCGGTGAATGGGACTGGTTGCACGGTGCGATCAACATATATGAAGTTCATGCCGGCTCATGGAAACGCCATCCAGATGGCCGCTTCTATACCTACCGCGAGTTGGCCACCGATCTGGTTCCTTACGTCAAAGGGATGGGCTATACACACATCGAACTCATGCCAGTTTCAGAACATCCTCTGGATGAATCATGGGGATATCAGGCTACCGGCTATTTCGCGCCATCCAGCCGTTTTGGTTCTCCGGACGAATTGCGCTATTTGATAGATGCTTGCCATCAGGCCGGTATCGGCGTAATCCTCGATTGGGTGCCTGCTCATTTCCCCCAGGACAGCTGGTCGCTGGCGCGTTTCGACGGCACCGCGCTGTATGAACACGAGGACCCGCGTCTCGGCTTCCATCAGGATTGGGGCACCCATATCTTTAATTACGGTCGCAACGAGGTGAAATGTTTCCTGATGTCCAGTGCCCACTTCTGGCTGTCGGAATTCCACTTCGACGGTTTGCGCGTCGATGCGGTCGCCTCGATGCTGTACCTCGATTATTCGCGCAATCCCGGCGAGTGGATACCCAACAAGTACGGAGGCCGGGAGAACCGTGAAGCGGTGGATTTTCTGCGCGAGATGAACATCATGGTGCATGACGAGTTCCCCGGCGCGCTGACCATGGCGGAAGAATCCACTGCATGGCCAGGTGTATCGCGTCCCGTCTATTTGGGCGGACTGGGTTTTTCGATCAAGTGGAACATGGGCTGGATGAACGACACACTGAGCTATTTCCATCACGATCCGGTGCATCGCCGCTACCACCACAACCAGCTTACCTTCGGCCAGCTTTATGCATATACCGAAAACTTCGTGCTGCCGTTCTCGCATGATGAAGTGGTGCACGGCAAAGGTTCGCTGCTGTCCAAAATGCCCGGTGATGCCTGGCAGAAATTCGCCAACCTGCGCCTGCTGCTGACCTACCAGATGACCAGCCCCGGCAAGAAACTGAACTTCATGGGCATTGAGATCGCCCAGGGACGAGAATGGCAATCCAAATGGGAACTCGAATGGTGGCAACTAGGACAGGAATACCATCGCGGCATGCAGAATCTGGCCCACGATCTGAACCAGTTGTACCGCAAACTGCCAGCCTTACATGATCTGGATTTTCAGCACGATGGCTTTTCCTGGATAGACTGCAATGATGCTGAAAATTCAGTGCTTTCATACCAACGCAAGGCTCGAGATGGTACTTCAGCCATAGTCGCCTTGAACCTGACTCCTGTGCCGCGAAATCACTACCGTATCGGCCTGCCGATGCAGACGCAATATCGCGAAGCACTGAACAGCGATTCAGAGTTTTACGCGGGGAGCAACATCGGGAATGCCGGATTGATAGATGCCCAGGCGATCCCGTGGATGGGCCAGCCCTTCTCGGCCGAGATTTCCTTGCCGCCGCTGGCAGGTGTTATTCTGATTCCAGAGTAAAGGAATACAGGGGCGGTTAGTTTGTGCAGAGAGAGGTGCGTAAATAAGCAATCAATCGGCTGGAAAGATACTGCCCGAGCTGCACGATGCAGCTGAACCTTCACAACACGATGTTCCTATCAGCGGATTGTCAAATATCTCCGACTGCAACCACCAGCCAAACCAGGTTATGTAGCCACAAATCGACTTCTCGATCATGTAAGGTTTTGCGAGCGCTCAGTTGAATTTTAATTCCAGATCTTCCGCATATGGCTTGCTGGGGTATTGGAAGGCGACCGGCCCATCCGGCTCGGCATGGACAAACTGGCGCACGAACGGGTCTTTCGATTCGAGCATTTCCGCTGCCTCTCCTTCGGCCATGACCACGCCATCATGAATGAAGTACACGTAATCGACAACCTTTAGTGATTCCGACAGGTCGTAGGTCACCACCACCGAGGTTACGCCCAGTGCATCATTCAGCCGCCGGATCAGGTTCGCGATGGTATTGAGCGAGATCGGATCAAGACCGGCGAATGGCTCGTCGTAGATAATCAGTGTGGGGTCGAGTGCTATGGCGCGTGCCAAGGCCACACGGCGCTCCATGCCACCCGACAGTTGGCTTGGCATCAGCGCGTGTGCACCGCGCAACCCCACCGCTTGGAGTTTCATCAATACCAGATCGTGGATCATTTCTTCAGGGAGATCGGTATGCTCTCTCATCGGGAAGGCAAGATTGTCATATACCGACAAATCGCTGAACAGTCCGCTTACTTGAAACATCATACCCATCTCTCGGCGCATCGCGTACAGCTCATCGTTGTCGAGTTCGTGGACCACCTTATCCATGAATTTCACGCTACCGCGAGACGGCCGTAACTGCCCGCCAAAATGGCGCAGCAGAGTAGTCTTGCCACATCCACTAACGCCAAGTATCGCAACAATCTTCCCGTAAGGGATAACCATATTGACGCCTTTGAGCACCTCTCGTTTGCCGTACGCGAAATGCAGATCGCTAATCTCGACAAGGTTTTTTGACTCCGGGTTCAATGCCTACACTCCTTTGGGGCCTGTCACGCATCAAAATGCTACCACTGATTCGGGCGAAGCCGATATAAATTAATATCGTAGTATTATCTTGTTAGTCCCCTACTTGACCACCCATGACATTCGCTTCAACTCAACAGTTACTTCATGATGTTTTCGGCTACGCTGCGTATCGCGGTGAGCAGCAGGTTGTAGTCGAACACGTTTCGTTCGGCGGCTGGAAATCTTCGCTGTTCGGTGACTTGCACATGCACGGCATGGAAGGCGTATATTTTTACACCCGCACCAAAGCAATCACTACACGCTGGCCGGAAGTGGCGGAGCACAGCGCTTCCACATTGACGATGCCGACATTAGGTTAATAGGTTAAGGAGAACTGATATGTCTATCAACATTGGATTTATTGGCCCCGGCATCATGGGCGGCCCTATGGCACTCAATTTGATGAAAGGCGGGCACAAGTTGTGGGTCTATGCGCGCCGTCCCGATGCGATGAAGAAGCTGGTGGAATCGGGAGCTACCGCCTGCGCATCGGCTGCAGATGTGGGCAAACATGCCGATGTGATATTCCTGATCGTGTCCGACACGCCGGATGTGGAAAGCGTGATCTTCGGAGAGACCGGGGTTGCCAAGCATGCGCGCAGCGGCAGCGTCATCGTCGACATGAGCACCATCTCTCCAACCGCGACCAAGGTGTTCGCAGAACGTCTGGCGAAACAAGGTGTCGACATGCTGGACGCGCCGGTTTCAGGCGGCGAGACCGGCGCGATCAACGGCACGCTGTCCATCATGGTGGGCGGAAATGCCAACGTGTTCGAGCGCGTCAAACCGCTGTTCGAACTGATGGGAAAAAACATCGTCCACATCGGCGACAACGGTGCAGGCCAAGTTGCCAAGGCGTGCAATCAGATCGTGGTGGCAGTGACCATCGAAGCGGTGGCCGAAGCGCTGACCTTCGCCCGCAAGAACGGCGCAGATGCTGCCAGGGTGCGCGAGGCCTTGATGGGCGGATTCGCCGGCAGCAAGGTCATGGAAGTGCACGGCAAGCGCATGCTGGATAATGATTTCAAACCCGGCTTCAAGGTCGGCTTGCACCAGAAAGACATGCGCATCGTGATGGAGACCGCGCATCAATTGGGTGTGGCGCTGCCCGCTGCCGCGCTAGTCACACAGCATCTCAACGCGCTGATGGGCACCGGCGACACCAATCTGGATTCCGCGGCTGTGGTGAAAGTCGTCAAGCGCATGTCGGGCATGGGCGACTGATATCATGGAAAACATCGTGTTCCTCGACGCTTCAACCTGCATCGCCGATATCCGTCGCCCGAAATTCGGTCACCTGTGGAATGATTATCCGGCAACCAGCGCCGACCAAACCTTGGAGCGACTCAAGGATGCCACGATCGCGATAACCAACAAGGTGGTACTAAGCAGGGCGATACTGCAACAGTTACCCAAGTTGAAGATGGTAGCGGTCGCCGCCACCGGTACGGACAACGTAGATATCGAATACTGTCGCGAACGCGGCATCATCGTATCCAACATACGCAATTATTCAGTGCACACCGTGCCCGAGCATGTATTCATGTTGATACTGGCATTGCGCCGCAACCTGCTGGCGTTCCACGCCGACGTGCGCAGCGGCGCATGGCAGGCAGCAACGCAATTCTGTCTGTTCACCCATCCGGTCAATGACTTGTACGGCAGCACGCTGGGCATCATCGGTCACGGTGCGATCGGCAAAGCGGTGGGGCAGATCGCCCTGGCATTCGGAATGAAAGTATTGATTGCCGAACACAAAGGAGTCAGCGATATCAGGCCGGGTTATACCTCCTTCGACACGGTGCTGCGAGACAGCGACGTGATCACCTTGCACTTGCCGCTCAATGCGCAGACACGCCATTTGATCGGCACGGCGGAATTTGCTCGCATGCGGGCACACGCCTTGCTGATCAACACCGCACGCGGAGGATTGGTTGATGAATCCGCCTTGCTGGACGCACTGCGCTCCGGGCGCATAGGCGGTGCGGGTTTCGACGTGCTAGGAAAAGAACCGCCGACGGGTGGAAATCCGCTATTGGAACTGGATCAGCCCAACTTCATTTTGACTCCACACATCGCCTGGTCGGGGAGAACAGCGATGCAGACTTTGGCCGATCAACTCATCGATAATATCGAAGCCTATGTGGCAGGATCACCCCGGAACCGCGTCGCATAGTGAGATAATATCAAGGGACGGACATGACATATCCCGCAGGAATAGCCATCACTGCTCCGGTCACGCCGGAGCAATCCAGTATCCTCACTCCCGAGGCATTGACGTTCATCGCCGAGCTGGCGCGCAGGTTCGAACCGGTGCGCCTATCCTTGCTGGAGCGGCGGATCAAGCGGCAGGCCGAGCTGGACGCAGGCAAGTTGCCCGATTTTCTCCCCGAGACTGTCGCTGTGCGCAACGGCGACTGGACCATCGCTGCTGTGCCTTCCGAACTGTCGGACCGGCGCGTAGAGATCACCGGGCCGGCGGAGCGCAAGATGCTGATCAATGGCCTCAATGCCGGCGCAAGCGTGTGCATGGCGGACCTGGAAGATTCCATGACACCAAACTGGCACAATGTGATCGATGCGCAGATCAACCTGCGCGATGCGGTGGCGCGCACCATCATGCACGTCAACCCGGACGGCAAGACCTATCGATTGCACGACAATGTATCGGTGCTGTTCATGCGCCCGCGCGGCTGGCATATGGTGGAGAAGCATGTGACCTTTGACGGCAAACCGGTGTCTGCCAGCCTGTTCGATTTCGGCCTGTACTTCTTCCACAACGCGAAAGCGCTGTTGTCGCGTGGCACCGCGCCCTACTTTTATCTTCCCAAGATGGAAAGCCATCTCGAGGCAAGGCTGTGGAATGACGTCTTTGTCTACTCCCAGTATCGTCTCGGCATCAAGCGCGGCACGATCAAGGCGACAGTGCTGATCGAGACCATACTGGCCGCTTTCGAAATGGACGAATTTCTTTACGAGTTGCGCGAGCACTCGGCAGGGCTGAACTGCGGACGCTGGGACTACATTTTCAGCTGCCTCAAGAAGTTTGGACGCAACCCGGATTTTATCCTCGCCGACCGTGGCATGGTGAGCATGAATTCGCCCTTCATGCGCGCCTATTCGCTGCTGTTGATCAAGACCTGTCATCGCCGCAATGCGCATGCCATCGGCGGGATGGCGGCACAGATCCCTATCAAGTCCGATCCGGCAGCGAATGATGCGGCGCTGGCCAAGGTGCGCGCCGACAAGGAGCGCGAGGCCAGCGACGGGCACGACGGCACCTGGGTCTCCCATCCCAGCCTAGTGCCGCTGGCGAAGGAAGTGTTCGACCGATTGATGCCTGTTCCCAATCAATTGAACAAGAAGCGCGAAGACGTGCAGACCACGGCTGCCGACCTGCTGAGATTCGAACCGCAAGGCCCGATCACCGAGGCGGGGCTGCACTTCAACATCGAGGTGGCGATCGCCTACCTCGGTTCCTGGCTTGCTGGCACCGGTTGCGTTCCGATACACAATTTGATGGAGGACGCGGCCACCGCCGAGATTTCCCGTTCACAAGTATGGCAGTGGATCCACAGCCCGCGCGGCGTGCTGCATGATGGGCGCAAGGTGACAGTGGAGATGGTGAGTGCGATGATTCCCGCAGCACTTGCAATCATCAATGCAGGGGTAAACGAAAAACGATTCATGCCGGGGAATTACGAACAGGGCGCTGCCGTGTTCGAACAGTTGATCGCCAAAGACCCTATCGTCGATTTTCTCACCAACTATTGCTACGAGGTTATGGAATGACTTTTCCGGCATGATTACTTGAACATTTAATGCATTATCGACTTTTCGATACGGGTCGTTTGCAATCGTAAGCTGACTTCTATTCAAAGACTAACAATATTATTCTTTCTTTGGCTTCTTCCCAGCTTGCAAGGTTATCTTGCATAGCAATGCGATCATTCATTGTCACCTAAATCATGTGCAACACTCAACGCTGTGAGAGATGATGAACCTATTCCTCAATCAACCGATAGCGCTTTTACCGGTTCCAGTTTCCAGATGTCCTTGTTATATTCCTGGATAGTATGGTCGCTTGAAAACTTGCCGCTGGCCGCGGTATTGAGAATGCTCATGATGGGGAACGGCCAGCACTGAATGAGTGCCGGCCCAGCGCACGAGCAATTCCCCGCTATGGCCGCCGTAGCGCTCGGTGCGACCACCATATCGAACGCGCCGGGTGACTTCGGGCCGTTCCAACTCCCATGGATTGCCGTCTCTGAGCCAGTGGTCCGGTTCCTCGATCTGGTTTCCGTCTTCGATACGCTGGCGAATCATCCCGTATTCATACCGTATGCCGCAACCCATCACCGGCAATTGCATGGTGGCACAGCTATCGAGGAAGCAGGCTGCCAGCCGGCCCAAACCCCCCATTACCGAGACCCGCATCCTGTTCACGTTCCGCTATTTCTTCCAGCACGAAACCAAGATCGTACATTGCACTCGTGGTTTAGTCCTTGATGCCGAGATTGAGCATCGCATTGCCGAGTGCCCTGCCCATCAGAAATTCCAGCGACAGCTAGTAAGCTCGCTTGTTGTCGCTTTCGTCGTAGGCGTAATGGGTGTTTTTCCAGCGTTCCATCAAGCGGTCGCGCTGGGTATAAGCCAAAGCAGTATACAAGTAGTGAATTGAGTTGCAGTTCTTGTCCGGACCTAGCGTGTGGCTGAAATAACGCCGGAAATCCTTTGCTATGCTGTCTGAATCCACCCCCAGTGCCGGCAGCTCCGTGAGTGTATCTATTGGAGTGCTTTTAACTACTTGCTTGTGTGCCATGAGTTTTCGATTCAGTTAAGGTGATCTATTTACTACAGATGTGTCGCAACATAGTTCAAGTTGGTCAAAGCGGTAGAAAAAATATCTGGCTGCTTGTTCTCCTACCTATCCAGAACTTTCAAGTAAACCGCTCGATAAGCCTTGGCGCTGGCTTCCCAACTGCAATCCTTGGTCATGCAGTTTTTGCGCAAGGCATTCCATTTTTTCTGGTCATGGTGTAGCTCGACGGCTCGCCTTATCGTTGCGATCAGATTGTCTGCGGTCATTGCATTGAATGAGAAACCGCTTGCAGTCCCGTCCCTGAGTGTAGCCGCTGTGCAATCAACGACAGAATCAGCCAGGCCACCGGTTGCATGAACGATGGGCGGAGTACCATAGCGTTGGCTATAAAACTGGTTCAGCCCACAGGGTTCGAAACGCGACGGCATGACGAATATATCCGCGCCGGCTTCGATCAGGTGCGAGAGTTCTTCGCTAAAGCCGATATGCACGCCGATCTTGCCGGGATAGAGATGCGACAAATTACGCGCAGTTTTCTGCATCTGTGCATCCCCACTGCCCAGCATGACCAACTGAACGGGAAGTTCGGTCAGCAAGGGCGCGATCTCCAGCAGCAGATCCACCCCTTTCTGCTCGGTAAAGCGACTGACCACCCCGAGTAGCGCCACATCCGGTTCCAGATTCAAACCGAATCTGCTTTGCAACGCTTCCTTGTTTGCGGCCTTGCCTGCCATGTTGGCACTGCTGTATTGCCTGGCA
>JBARHM010000170.1:0-1929 GCA_049799235.1 Gallionella sp. | reverse complement strand
ACAGATCGAAGCGGCCATCAATCGCATCACGCCCAAGATTAACCGGTCCCGGTGCAAGCGAGTAAGCAGAGAACAGCGAACCAGACAATGCGTCCGCTGTGATGATCTCTCGCTGGCCGTCGGTTTTGCCGGCACGCAGATAGGCGGCGACATCGAAAGCGCCCCATGTGCCGCCATGCTGCACCCAGCCATCGCGATTGTTGAATGAACCGGCACGCACGCCGAGCAGGGTGCCGTCAACATCCGTCGAAGTCTTGGTGATGATATTGATCACGCCTGAAAACGCGTCCGCGCCGTACAGTGCCGAACCGGGGCCGCGTATCACTTCGATGCGCGCGATGTTCTCCACAGGCATGCCAGCCCAGACGTTGGAACGGTTGCCAACAAACGCACCAGTGATCGGTATGCCGTTCACCAGCATCAGCACCTGCGGGTTGTACTGAGTGTGTATGCCGCGTATGGTATAGATCGGGTTGTAGCCGATAGGGGAACGCGAGACATGCAGGCCGGGCACGGTTTCCAGCACTTCGTCCAGATCCGCCGCACCGATGGCGGCGATGTCTTCCGCGGTGAGCACAGTGGCAACCGATGGCGCTCGCGCGATAGGTTGCTTGGTGCCGCTGGCGATACTGACGAAGGACTTGTCGCCATAAGCCAATGCCAACTCCTCTTCTTCTATCTGTGGCGCGGCATAGGCACCGACGGCCCAAGCAGTCGTCATCAACACGGCCAATAACTGCGCTACATTTCTTTTCATGATGACACCCCTTTTTACTTTTGATCCAAACTTCAGCATGCATCATCTCAATTATCGAATACACCACCAGCCTCAACGTCTGTTACTGGTCAGCCTGAGAAGTTGGTGTTAGGAGCGCCAATGGCGCCGGGCAACTCCTTCGTACAACATCATCCGGCAAGGTAATGGAAATAATTGGCCTTCCGGTTTTTCCATTGCGTCGATATAACAGGGCGGCATGCCTGCCAGAAAGACGGGTACAGCCACTAAATAATACTCGCGGGGCGACATACCGAAATCGGCACAAAGAGCGGCCGTGAGGCCGACGCTATTCATGTGCCAGCGCCAGCGCCCTTCTAACAGGATGCGCTCCACCTCAAACGCAAGCTTGAGATGCGGTCCATTCTCCAGCCCCTGCTCGCGCACGATCGTCATGATAGGGTCTATGCGTTCATCATTTCGAACAATCGGTCGTCCGTAACCGCCGATACCGCGTTTTTCCTTGATTTCCATGCGCACTAACTCTTCCAGGTCTGCCCCATCGTCCACCATCTTTTTGGCACGCGTCAGGAATTCACAGCAACGCAGTTGTGTAGCTCCTCCATAGATTGCCGCCTCGGAAACGGCCAGTGCCGCGGCGATGCTGAGCGGGCCAGTACTGCGAGCTGATGCTGCCAATGCTGCTACGCGGTTATTCCAGATGCGCGCATCGGGATAGCTGTTGTGTGTGTAGAGTACGTGTAGCACACGCATCTGTTGAGGCGTATAGCGACGGCCGGTGATACCAAACGTATAGAGTTCCAGCCAGTCGAGATCCTTGAGCGAGGCAAATAAATTTTCGCCGCGGAACACCACACGTTCGCCGGGAAAGACCGAGCCCATCCGGGTGGACAGGCGCCCGACGTGTTGTTCCAGCGATTGAGGCCCGTTCATGTCGCCAGTTCCGCACGATTTCCTGAATCCTGCGCAGCGCTGCTGTCAGCAGAACCAGGGTCATTTTCCAGATCAATGCGGAAAAACGGAAAACTCTTGTGGCCATAATCCTTTTGTTCCAGCGCATGCACGGCAGCACCAGGCAGCCGCAGCAACAGTTGCAGCATCTCGCCCTGCGCAGGCGTACAACCCAAATCGTGCAAAGCCCCCGCCGAGACGCCTATCATCGCGAGTGGATGCCCCGCAGCATATTCCAGCGC
>JBARHM010000169.1:0-1998 GCA_049799235.1 Gallionella sp. | reverse complement strand
GAGGAAGGCTGCCTGTCGGTGCCGGGGATTTACGAAACAGTGCGTCGCGCTGCAAAGATCACTGTGCGCGCTCTCAACGAGAAGGGCGAGTCATTCACACTGGAAGCCGAAGGTTTGCTGGCGGTATGCGTCCAGCACGAGATGGATCACCTGCTCGGCAAGGTGTTCGTAGAATATCTGTCGCAGCTCAAGCAGACCCGCATACGCGCCAAGCTAAAAAAACGCCTGCGCGAAACCATGTAAAAAAACCTCTGCATAACTACTGATGAAACAACTGATGGAGCCACTAGCCATTCCGCTAAGCCACCAAAAAACGGTGGCCAAGCGGCTGGATATAGCCATCTGCCTAAGTTGCCAAACTACGCCAACTAAGGCATTGGTTATACGCTTGCTGATACCGCGTTAAAAAATGGATCAAAATCCTCATGTACTAAATGTGCACTGCATCTACGACACGTTACTGGCGGAGCCAGCCGATTGCGGGAGCAGATGCAGGCCGCTCTTCCCGCACCAAAGTGTTCCACACCACCGTGTCAGAGCGGCTATATTTGCTCCATTTTTTGCCTTGTGCGCCTGCGACACGTTAGCCGTAAGGCCAGATTGCGGGAGCAGGCGCGAGCGGGCATTCCCGACCCGGATGCTTCGCAACGCCGTGTCATGCCCGCAGCTTCGCTCGCTACGTTATGCAGAGGTTTTTCTCGGCTAAACATATTATGAAAATCATCTTTGCCGGCACACCGCAATTTGCGGCCAGCGCCTTGGCTGCGCTGCAAAAGGAACATCAGGTGGTTGCGGTTCTGACCCAGCCGGATCGTCCTGCCGGGCGAGGCTTGAAGCTGGCTTACAGCGCGGTGAAACAGCTTGCGTTGGAATATAAACTGCCAGTGTTGCAGCCGGCCAATTTAAAGGCCGCAGAAGTGCAGCGGAAGATCGCCGAACTGAATGCCGATGTGATGGTGGTAGCGGCATATGGTTTGATATTGCCTAAAGCGGTGCTGGAACTTCCTCGTCATGGCTGCTTGAACATCCATGCTTCCCTGCTGCCTCGCTGGCGCGGCGCGGCGCCGATTCAGCGGGCAATTCAGGCCGGTGATATCGAGACCGGTATCACCATCATGCAGATGGACGAGGGACTGGATACCGGCGACGTGCTGCTTCAGCATAGCTGCCCGATCGCGGAAACTGACACCGCACAGTCGCTGCAGGACAAGTTGGCGGTAATCGGAGCGAACGGCATCCTGGAGGCACTGAGTCTGCTGCAGCAACATCGCTTGACTCCGGCCAAACAAAACGAAACAGCAGCGATTTATGCCGCCAAGTTGCTCAAGAGCGAAGCGCGGATAGACTGGCATCAAGATGCCCGGCTGATCGAACGCGCGGTGCGCGCTTTCAATCCTTTTCCCGTTTGCTTTGCAGAATTGAACGGAGTGACAATTAAAATATGGCAGGCTGCGTTGTGTGCGGACGAACAAGGCGAACCCGGCAAAGTGCTAGCGACGGATAAACGCGGCATTTCTGTGGGGTGCGGCAATGCCGCGTTGCGGCTCGAAGTTCTGCAGCGTCCCGGCGGCAAACCACAACCTGTTACCCAGTTCATGCAAGCCATGCCGGTCAGGGTTGGCGACAGATTTACCGTGAACTAGATGCAGTTCGTCCAGATAGCCGTCAGCATCGTCGTTCAGCAAGTGCTGGCTAACGGGCGCAATCTCAACCAGGTGCTGGAGGAATCGCTGCGCGACAAAAAAACCTGGATGCCGGCGCAGCGAGCTGCCATGCAGGATCTGAGCTACGGAACGCTGCGCTTCTACGGGCAGTTGCAGGCAGTTCTGGATTCTTTGCTGCACAAGCCTTTGCAGGACGAGCGTGTTCGATACCTGTTGCTGGTCGCTCTGTATCAGTTGCTGTACGGCAAATCGGCGCAGCATGCGGTGGTAGATCATGCGGTGCGCGCCGCACATACTTTGAATCCGCGTGTGAGTGGTCTGGTGAATGCGATAC
>JBARHM010000168.1:0-1849 GCA_049799235.1 Gallionella sp. | reverse complement strand
ACGCTGGACAAAGGCGAATACGCGGTGATCGATACCCTGCCGAACAGGGGATTGACGTTGCGCTCGCTGGTCTCGGTGAATTCCAATGCACGGACCGGCGGAAACTATGTACTGCAATTCACCCAGCCGGTGCCGAAAAAGATCGAGGAGGATGCCGAGACCGTCCAGACAGTATATCGGGATTATCAGGAACTGACGTTTTCACGGATCGGACTGAAACGGTTGTATGCGATCACCCTGACACTGTCATTATTGGTGGTGGTGTTAACAGCGGTATCGGTGGCATTTTTTCTCAGTGAGAGACTGGGCTCGTCGCTTGAGGCGCTGGCGGAGGGAACCATGGCGGTGGCACAGGGTAATTTTACCGGACAATATCCGATACGCAGCAGCGATGAATTGGGTGCATTGACCGGTTTGTTCAACCAGATGATACGCCAGTTGTCCGATGCCAAGACTGCCAGCGAATTGCAGCAGGGCCAGGTGATGCGCGCCAAAGGATATCTGGAAAGCGTATTGACTCACCTTTCTTCAGGGGTTTTGGGCCTCGACGATGATCTGCGATTGCGTTCGGTAAATACCAGCGCTGTACAAATACTGGGGGCACCTCTGCACGAAATGCAGCGCAAGAATATGGCGCAGATCGCTGAAAGATTCCCTCTGCTCAGTTCGTTCTGCAGCACAATCAACCAGGCATTTGCTGAAGTACCCAATGGCGAATGGCAACGGCAAATAGAACGGATGAGCAGGAATGGCAATCAAATCCTGCTGATTCGCGGTACGCGTCTTCCACAGGGATCAGGGGCGGGTTATGTGGTGGTGTTCGACGATATCAGTCATCTGCTGCAGGCTGAACGTCAGGCTGCATGGGGCGAAGTGGCACGTCGCCTGGCACATGAAATCAAGAATCCTCTGACCCCGATACAGCTTTCGGCGGAACGTTTGCAACATAAACTCAGCAGCAAGCTCGACGAGGGCGGAGCAAAGTTGTTGCTACATGCCACACAAACCATAGTCAGCCAGGTCGCAGCGATGAAAAACATGGTGAATGACTTTGCCAATTATGCGCGTGGCCCGGCGTTGAATTTGACTCAACTTAATTTGCACAAACTGATCAAGGAAGTATTGGGTCTGTATGAAGCGAATGTCGTTCCCATCGTGTTGAATCTCAAAGCGGAAAGGAACGAGGTCATCGGTGATGCGACCCGCCTGAGGCAGATCATTCACAACCTGCTGCAGAATGCGCAGGACGCGTTGCAGGATGTCGAACAACCCCAAATCACGTTGAATACCGAATCGAGCAATGGAGAAATCAATCTGTACGTCGAGGATAACGGGGCCGGATTTTCCGAAAGCGTGCTTTCCGGCGCGTTTGAGCCTTATAAAACGACCAAAACCAAAGGTACCGGCCTGGGATTGGCCATCGTGAAAAAAATCGTGGAAGAACATGGCGGGCGAATCGCCATAGAAAATAAACCGTCTGGCGGAGCACGAGTCAGTATCGTTCTGCCGCTGGCAGAGGAGGTGTTATGGGCAGCAACAAGATTTTGGTAGTGGATGATGAAATCGGCATCCGCGAACTGTTATCGGAAATTTTGTTTGATGAAGGGTATCAGGTAGATGTGGCTGAGAATGCCGAGCAGGCCAGGGCATACCGGAACGAGCATGAACCTGACCTGGTACTGCTCGACATCTGGATGCCTGAAACCGATGGCATAACCTTGCTCAAGGAGTGGGTCGAGCAGGATTTGCTGACCATGCCGGTCGTGATGATGTCGGGTCACGGTACGATAGAGACGGCAGTCGAAGCGACCCGAATCGGCGCGGTGGATTTTCTTGAAAAGCCCATTGC
>JBARHM010000167.1:0-2937 GCA_049799235.1 Gallionella sp. | reverse complement strand
CGTAAAGAGTTGGCAACTGATCCCAAGCACGAGCATGAGGAGTTGGCGGCTATCTACGTCGGGCGTGGACTTGATGCAGAACTCGCCGCAGAAGTTTCCCGGCAATTGATGAAGCATGACGCCCTCGGCGCGCACGCGCGTGACGAACTGGGCATGTCCGAAACATTGACCTCGCGACCGATTCAAGCTGCATTGGCATCTGCCGGCACGTTTTCAGTTGGCGCTCTCCTGCCTCTGCTGGTTGTCCTGTTAGTACCGATCTCTTCAGTATCAGTCTCTGGGCTGATGTGGGCTGTTTCGGTCAGCTCGCTGTTGTTTCTCGCACTACTGGGCTCGCTGGCTGCGCGCGCCGGCGGCGCTTCGGTGATGACTTCCGCGATACGCGTGACCTTTTGGGGCGCATTGGCTATGGCCTTGACAGCCGGAGTCGGGTCATTGTTTGGGGTGGCTGCCTGACACTGCTGCCACTGTAACTTGACCAGACCCTTTTTCACTTATAGGGACTGCCTAATATCCCCGCATCATCGGACCGTAGCCGTGACCTTGCTCCCGGAGTTTTTCCAGTTGTTCCTTGGTCAGGATGCTGTTGATCCGGTTGTGTGCATCGACCGAATTGTCCACCATCTGGCGACGCAAATCCTCGATCACCTTGTATTGCTTGTTGATCGCCGCTGAATCCTGTTTGTCCGCATCGTACAACTCCTGCAGTTTATCCTGGGCGTCCATTATTTCCCCCATCAATGCCCATTGCTTGGATCGCATCTCGTTCTGGATAGGCGTAATCTTTGATTTTTGATCCGCGCTGAGATCCAGTCCCCGGTAATTTCTCCAACCCATCATTCCGGTTCCCATGCCATAGCCATGTCCGTAGCCGCCCATCATTCCGGGTCCCATGCCATAACCTGGCCCATATCCGCCCATCATTCCGGGCCCCATGTTGCTCTGCCAATCCGATGCCGGTTCGGCGGCAGAGACGTTTGCAACAGCACCGAACATTGAGACGGCCAATACGATAGTAATAATCCGTAAACGGTCTTTCATCATATTCCTCCAGATAAAGTCAGTTAGTGGTTCAGAATGGAATCACCGGACATCGAATGCAAGGATCAGCGTTTTCCGAAATGGCTGCCCCAGACAAATTCTTTCAGTGTTGCCAGTTCTGCTGATGATTCAGCTACATTCTCCTGCAGATGAGCGTTCTGATACTTCAAGAAGTCAAGCATGAACTTGATCTTGATATGCGTCTTGACCCGGGCAGCCACGATGGGCGCGCTGATAGGTTTATGTATGAAATCCGATGCGCCAACCGAAAATCCCAGTTCTTCGTTTTCGACATCGGTTTGAGATGTAATGAAGATCACCGGCACATTGGCAAGCTTCGGCTTGGCTTTTAGCCGGCGACACAGCTCGAAGCCGTCGATATCGGGCATCATGACATCGAGCAGGATCAGGTCGGGAGGGTTGGCAATTGCATAATCAAGGGCTTGCTTTGCATCGGTGATCAATTTCAACGAATAATCTTTCGATAAAATAGACTCGATCACCATCAGATTTTCAGGTGCATCATCCACTACGAGAATTTTGGGGTGTTTTTTTGTATCTTGCATTTGGTTCTCCAGAACTAAGATTACGCTTGCACGGCAAGTTACAACTGGACTGATCTGCGTAAGCAGAATTTATTGGCGAGTTGCATGTCACATAACCCGTATGGATATTCAGGATACAACACCAATTTGGATATCGCAATCGACATATATCGTTAATAATTTTGAACTATTTTGTTTTATAGCGACCTCTGTTCTGTTAATAATATCTATGTCTGCCAAATCCACTAACATATTCAGTTTTGACTAAGAAGCATTCAATATCGATCCATAGAATGAAAATTTATATTCCAGCCAGCAGAGGTGCCTCATGGCCATAAGACATTACTTAATTGTTCTACTCGGTCTTTTCGCAAGCATCGCCAATGCAGAAACAGCCGAGACAGGTAAGCCCAGGGTCACCTTTGACGGCTTCGGAACGCTGGGCGTAAGTCACTCGAGCATGAAATCGGGAGATTATGTTCTGGACAGTTCCATACCAAAAGGGCCGGGTCTGAGCGAAGACTGGTCGTTCGGAAATGACAGCCGGATAGCAGTGCACCTGGCTGCCGATCTCACACCGAAGATCTCGGCAGTGCTTCAGGTTGTTTCGGAATATCACACCCCGAATACTTACGAGCCGGAAGTCGAATGGGCCAATGTGAAATATGCTTTCACTCCCGATCTCTATATCCGGTTCGGGCGCATCGCGCTGCCGACTTTCATGCATTCCGATAATCGGGATATCGGCTATACCTATGTATGGATCCATCCGCCACTAGAGCTTTACCGTCAGCTGCCCATTTCGCACAGCGATGGCGTTGATGCCATGTACCGCGTTCTAATCGGGAATGCGGTGAATTCCATCAAGGCCATCCTGTATGGCGAAAACACGCTTGAACGCGAGAACAGCACTTCGACCTCGAAAGACATGTGGGGTATCTTCGATACGATCGAATATGGGCCGACAACTGCACATATCGGCTACCAGGAGCGTTTGGCGTCTACTGAAAATAGCCAGGGCGTAACCGGACCGTGGATCAGGAACAGAGATCTGACCCTTGGGGTGCAGTATGATCCGGGTGACTGGTTCGCCATATCCGAGTGGATACAGCGCGAATCAACCACCAAGATTTCCGCGATGTATATCAGCGGCGGTTACCGCGTCAAGAAATTCACTCCTTATCTTACCTACGCACAAAATAACCCGGGCACCTTCCTTCCTGGTTTTCCCCCGCCATCGGCGAACAGCATACAGCTGGCCAACAGGGCGCAGAGCGCGGTCAGCCTGGGGGTACGCTGGGACTTCATGAAAAATACCGATTTAAAGTTGCAGTATGACCAGGTGAAACTC
>JBARHM010000166.1:0-1930 GCA_049799235.1 Gallionella sp. | reverse complement strand
TGGACGAATAAAGGATCTCCACGAATAGCGCCGAAAATTGCTCAAAAAGAAACAAGCGCTCGATCATGATCGCGCCGCCCGGAAGAAAACTTTTCCCGATTACGAATTCGCAGATCCATTCCAATATCGGCGAAATGCGACGCCGCATGGCGGCGAAACAAATCGGGGCAAAACGGGAATTCCTGCAAGAGATATTAAAAGAGGTGCGTGTGCGAGGCAGCGAGGTCACGGTCACCTACAAACTGCCTCTCACCACGACTGATCGCCGGGGATTGCAACCCTGGGGGAAAGGGTTCTTTACACCGATAAAGTTGGTGGGCCCACCTGGACTCGAACCAGGGACCAACCGGTTATGAGCCGGTGGCTCTAACCAACTGAGCTATGGGCCCTTAAATAAATTGTTTCGGGTTGAGAGTTTCGGGTTACGTGTTCAAAGACTGGAAGTCTTAGCTCTCCATGAAACTCTTGAGCCGTTTGCTGCGGCTCGGGTGGCGCAATTTGCGCAGCGCTTTGGCTTCGATCTGGCGGATGCGTTCGCGCGTGACGGTAAATTTCTGGCCGACTTCTTCTAGAGTATGATCGGATTTTTCACCTATGCCAAAGCGCATTCTTAGCACCTGCTCTTCGCGCGGCGTCAGCGTCGCCAGCACTTTGCGCGTCTGCTCCTGCAAGTTGATGTTCACCACGGCGTCGGACGGCGTGATGATCCGCTTGTCTTCGATGAAGTCGCCCAAGTGGCTGTCTTCTTCCTCGCCCACCGGAGTTTCCAGCGAGATCGGTTCCTTGGCGATCTTTAAGACCTTGCGCACCTTGTCGAGCGGGATCTCCATCTTGCTGGCGATCTCTTCGGGCGTCGGCTCGCGGCCGATCTCTTGGACCAGGTAGCGCGACGTGCGAATCAATTTGTTGATCGTCTCGATCATGTGCACCGGGATGCGGATGGTGCGCGCCTGGTCGGCGATGGCACGGGTGATCGCCTGGCGTATCCACCAAGTGGCGTAGGTGGAGAACTTGTAGCCGCGTTGATACTCGAACTTGTCGACCGCCTTCATCAAACCGATGTTGCCCTCTTGGATCAGATCAAGAAATTGCAAACCGCGATTGGTGTATTTCTTGGCAATGCTCACGACGAGACGCAGATTGGCTTCGATCAATTCTTTCTTGGCCAGGTTGGCGCGGGTCTCGCCGTCGATAATCGACCAGACGCGCCGCTTGATTTCCTCCGACGGCATCTCCAGATCCTTTTCGATATGGCGCACGTCGCGCCGCATGTTGCGGATCTCTTCGGCCATATGCAGGATCACGTCATGGCCCATGCTGAATGTCGAGACCAGCTTGGGCCAATTCTTTTTCTGCGCTTCGGCCGCCGCGACCATTTTGAGAATCTCGCTGCCCGATTTGCCGAGCCGGTGCTCGTAGTCTTTGACCCGCCGCTCCATCGCCTGCATGCGTTCCATGGCCCGTTTGAGACCGTCGGCGATGGCTTCGGTCTGTTTGCGATTCAACTGCAAATTTTTCAGGCCGTTGACGATCCGGTCGTTGTACTTGGTGACGCCGTCCAGAAGCGATTGGCGCCGCTGCGCCGACACCCGTTTGGCCTCGAGCTGTTTTTTGACCTTCTCGCGCTCGTTAACGGTGCGGCGGATTTTGCCGATCTGATCGAGCAAGCGCTTTTCGTGGACCTCTTCTTCCTCGAAGTCCTCGCTTTCCTCGTCGCCCTCTTCCTTGATGATCTCGCGTACCCGAACTTCATGCTGCGCCAGTTTCTCACCGAGATCGAGGATATGAGTCAAGGCCAGCGGGCTGGAAAGCACTTCGTCGAGGACGCGATTTTCGCCGTTTTCGATCTTCTTGGCGATCTCGACTTCGCCTTCGCGGCTCAGCAAAGAGACCGTGCCCATCTCGCGCAGATACATGCGCACCGGATCGC
>JBARHM010000165.1:0-4169 GCA_049799235.1 Gallionella sp. | reverse complement strand
CAAATAGTTATTGTCGGGGAAAACCCGACCTACAAAACTACGGAGGTTTTCCATGTCTCGCCCCATCTCTGAACAGGAATTCAACGCACTAGCCCGGCAAGGCTACAACCGCATCCCGCTGGTATGTGAAAGCTTTGCCGATCTGGACACGCCGCTGTCGCTGTACCTCAAACTCGCCAATCAACCCTATTCCTACCTGCTGGAGTCGGTGCAGGGCGGCGAACGATTCGGGCGCTATTCGTTTATCGGCCTGCCCGCCGACACACTTATCACGGTGCGCGACTACCAAGTCACGCTGACACATCGTGATAGTGAAACAACCCATCAAGTCGAAAACCCGCTGGATTTCATCCGCGACTACCAGACGCGTTTCAAGGTTGCATCACTGTCCGGTCTGCCGCGCTTCTGCGGCGGACTGGCCGGCTATTTCGGCTATGAGACGATACGTTACATCGAACCGCGCCTGGCCCAAACGAACAAAAATGGCTCGCAAAAGCCCGATGCAATAGGCACACCGGACATCCTGCTGATGCTCACCGAACAACTGGCGGTGGTGGATAATCTCACCGGCAAGCTTACTTTCATCGTATATGCCAACCCGGAGCAGGCCGATGCTTATTCGCTGGCGAAACAACGCCTGGATGAACTTACCGGAAGATTAAGGATGCCAGTGGACATCCCGCATGCACCGGCAATGCACGGCGGCGAAGCAAGTTCGGAATTCGGCGAAGCAGCTTTCAAAAAGGCGGTGGTGAAAGCCAAGCAATACATCGTCGACGGCGACATCATGCAGGTGGTGCTGTCTCAACGCATGTCGCAGCCGTTCCCTGCCGCGCCACTGTCGCTGTATCGCGCGCTGCGCAGCGTCAATCCTTCCCCATACATGTTCTATTACGACATGGGCGATCATCATGTGGTCGGTGCGTCGCCGGAGATCCTGGTGCGGCTAGAAAACGATACTGTCACGGTGCGCCCGATCGCCGGAACCCGGCCGCGCGGCAAGACGGCGCAACAGGATGCTGAATTCGCACAGGAGCTATTGGCTGATCCGAAGGAACTGGCGGAGCACCTGATGCTGATCGACCTTGGCCGCAATGATATCGGTCGCGTCGCTCAGAACGGCACAGTGAAGCTCACCGAGAAAATGATCATAGAACGTTATTCGCACGTGATGCATATCGTCTCGAACGTCGAAGCCAGACTCAAGCCCGGCCTCAACGCGATGGACGTGCTCAAGGCCACTTTCCCCGCCGGAACGGTGAGCGGGGCGCCCAAGGTCCGCGCAATGGAGATAATCGCCGAGATGGAACCTTCCAAGCGCGGCATCTATGCGGGCGCCGTAGGCTATCTCGGCTTCAACGGCGACATGGATCTTGCGATCGCGCTGCGCACCGCCGTAGTAAAGAACAACATGTTGTACGCGCAAGCCGGTGCCGGCATCGTCGCCGACTCGGTGCCCGAAAACGAATGGATGGAAACGCTGAACAAGGCGCGTGCCGTATTGCGCGCTGCGGAAATGGTGCTGGCAGGCCTGGACAACGGTGCTGAATAGCCATGCTGCGACTGACCGAAGTCAAGCTGCCGCTGGCGCATGCCGAAGGCGAAATCAAAGCTGCGATCCTCAAGCGATTGGGTATCGCTGAAGATGAACTGATCAGCCACATCATCTTCAAGCGTGGTGTGGATGCGCGCAAACCAAATGCCATCGTGTTCACCTATACGCTGGATGTGGCACTGCGCGATGAAGCGCCGACTCTGGCTCGCTTCAAAGACAACCCGCGCGTAAGCATTACTCCGGCCACTAGCTACCACTTCGTAGCACAAGCTCCGCAAGAATTAGCCTCGCGTCCCATAGTCATCGGCATGGGTCCAGCGGGTTTGTTCGCGGGTTTGCTGTTGGCGCAAATGGGTTTCCGCCCGCTGATTCTGGAGCGCGGCAAAGCTGTTCGCGAGAGAACGAAAGACACTTTCGGGCTGTGGCGGCAGGGCGTGCTCAATCCGGAATCCAATGTGCAGTTCGGGGAGGGCGGTGCAGGCACGTTCTCGGACGGAAAGCTATACAGCCAGATCAAGGATCCAAGGCACCTGGGCAGAAAGGTGCTGGAGGAATTCGTCAAAGCGGGGGCTCCTGAAGAAATCGTGTACGTGAGCCATCCGCACATCGGCCCGTTCCGCCTGGTCGGCATGGTTGAGCAGATGCGCGAGACGATACGGTCGCTGGGCTGCGAGATACGTTTCGAAAGTCGCATGGACGACATCGAGATCGAGAACTCGGCCAGTGGCGTAAAACGCGTTCGCAGCGTGGTGCTGGCCAGCGGCGAACATATCGCGACCTCACATCTGGTGCTGGCAGTCGGGCACAGCGCGCGCGACACTTTCGAGATGATCCACCAGCGCGGCATCCATATCGAAGCCAAGCCATTTTCGATCGGTTTGCGCATCGAACACCCGCAGTCGCTGATCGACCGCGCCCGCTACGGCAAGAACGCAGGCAACCCGCTGCTCGGGGCGGCGGATTACAAACTGGTGCATCACGCCAGCAACGGCCGCTCGGTGTACAGCTTCTGCATGTGCCCGGGCGGCACGGTGGTCGCCGCGACCTCAGAACCTGGACGCGTGGTCACCAACGGCATGAGCCAGTATTCGCGCAACGAGCGCAATGCCAACAGCGGCATCGTCGTCGGCATCACGCCCGAGCAGGATTATCCCGGCGGCCCGCTGGCAGGGATGGCATTGCAGCGCTTTTGGGAATCACGCGCCTTTGAACTGGGTGGTGGCAATTATCAGGCGCCCGGACAATTGGTCGGCGATTTTCTGGCGGGCAGGCCTTCGACGAAATTCGGCGAAGTTCAGCCATCCTATACGCCCGGCGTGCATCTGACCGATTTGTCCAGCGCGCTACCGGACTATGCGATTACCGCGATCCGCGAGGCGCTGCCCGCCTTCGCAAAGCAGATCAAGGGATACGATATGCCCGATGCGGTGCTGACCGGCGTGGAGACACGCACCTCGTCACCGATACGCATCAAGCGCAACAAGGACGATTACCAGAGCATCAACACCGAAGGTCTGTATCCGACCGGAGAAGGCGCAGGCTATGCGGGCGGGATACTTTCAGCGGCGGTGGACGGCATCGAGGTTGCCGAAGCGGTAGCTTTGAGTATGATACAAGGGAAAAATTGAAGACAGGAACAGACATGCTGCTGATGATCGACAACTATGACTCCTTCACCTACAACCTGGTGCAATACTTCGCCGAACTGGGTGCGGACGTCGTGGTGAGCCGCAATGACGAGATCACGGTGGAGCGGATAGCAACCATGAACCCGCAATACATCGTGATATCTCCCGGCCCATGCACGCCGAACGAAGCCGGTGTGTCGGTCGCGACGATCCAGCAGTTCGCCGGCAAGATCCCCATCCTCGGCGTGTGTCTCGGGCATCAGAGCATAGGCCAGGCATTCGGCGGACATATCATCCACGCGAAACAATTGATGCACGGCAAGACTTCACTGATCCATCACAATAACAACAGCGTATTCACCGGCCTGCCCAACCCGTTCACCGCGACACGCTATCATTCGCTGGTGATCGAGCGTGAGACACTGCCTGATTGCCTTGAGATCACCGCCTGGACTGACGATAACGAGATCATGGGCGTGCGCCACAAGACGATGGCGGTACACGGTGTGCAGTTCCATCCCGAGTCCATACTCACCGAACATGGGCATGACATGCTGAAGAATTTTTTACGAGGGGATGTGTAGGAGCGGGCCATGCCCACGAGCAGTCTGATCGCGGGCATGGCCCGCTCCTACAAACCACATCTTTATAGAGGGCATGATGAATTATTCGCAAACACTAACGAAACTGATAGACCGTCACGACCTGCAGTTCGCCGAGATGCGCGAACTGATGGAACAGATCATGGGCGGGCAACTAACTGCGGCTCAGATCGCGGCGGCATTGATCGCATTGCGCACCAAAGGCGAGACTGTGACAGAGATCGCCGCGGCCGCCGCAGTGATGCGCGAGTTGTCCACCAGGGTCAATGTGAGAAACACCAAACATCTGATCGACACCTGCGGCACCGGCGGAGACAGCATGCAGACCTTCAACATCTCCAACGCCAGAGCGAGTGTTGCAGCGGCTGCCGGAGCACATGTCGC
>JBARHM010000164.1:0-1787 GCA_049799235.1 Gallionella sp. | reverse complement strand
GAATATCCACGCGCGCGCGTGGCCGCCGATCTGCTTCTCGAAAATTTCCGCGATCGACAGCGGCGTGGTGTTGAGCTGAAGCGAGTGGTGGAACACTTCGAGCCATCTCACTACCCCTTCTCCCTCCCCATTTGAGGGGTGACCAGCGACTTGGCTGACGTTTTTGTGCGGCCTAGTCGAATGGCCAGTAGTTACATCAGAGGGCTGGGGTGGGGGTGGAACCCCTGACCATTTGGACAATTGTTGAGATAGCGCTTGTGCGCGCTGCCAGCAATTCTCCAGCCCCTCGCTGCGCTCCGCCTGTGTTTCCAGCAGGCCGGAGAGTTGCGCCAGCTTCTCGCCCAAGGTCTTCAGTGCAGGTGCGAATTCCTTGAAACTTTCTGTTGCGATCGCAGGCATCCGGCCTTCCTTCTTGAACACCAGCCGCAGATCGCGCGCGGCCTTATCCAGTTCGTCGCATGCCTTGGGGAGCGGCGCAAAATCTTTTGCCGCAACAGCCGTTTCGATGCGTGAGTCGCGCGCCAGGTCGAGCAGCAGCGTCGTGGACAGGCTCTCGCCGAAGAACAGGCTCGCGGTCTCCGGCAATTGATGCGCCTCGTCGAAGATCACAGTGTTGCAGGCGGGCAGCAGCTCCGCCACGCCCTCGTCGCGCAGCATCACGTCGGCGAAGAACAGGTGATGGTTCACCACTACGATGTCCGCCTTCATCGCCTCGCTGCGCGCCTTGAGCACGAAGCATTCCTTGTAGTTGGGACATTCCTGGCCGAGGCAATTGTCGCGCGTCGAGGTCACCTGCATCCAGATCGGCGCGTTCTCCGGCACGTCGGCGAGGCCGCCCTTGTCGCCCGAGTCGCTGACCTTGGCATAGCTCTTGATCTTGCCCAGATGCTTGATGTCCTCGCGCGTCTTGAACATGCCGTCAGATTCGGTGCGCGCCAGATGATAGTGGCACACATAGTTGGCGCGCCCCTTGAGCAGCGCCACCGACACCGGCGCCTTCAGCGCGTCGCGCACCATAGGCAAATCTTTCTGGAACAACTGGTCTTGGAGATTCTTCGTGCCGGTCGAGATGATCACCTTGCCGCCCGCGAGCAGCGCGGGCACCAGATAGGCGAAAGTCTTGCCGGTGCCGGTGCCGGCCTCGACCACCAGGATCGCGTTATCCCGTATCGCGTCGGCGACCGCTAGCGCCATCTCGCGCTGCTGCGCGCGCGGACGGAACGACGCGACTTCAGCGGCAAGCGGACTTTGTTCGGAGAAAAAACGTTCGACTTCGGCAGACACGGTGAGAGGGCAGCATAATAGTACGACAGTGATTTTACGCGAGGCGATGGAGTTATATAAGGTATTTTACAATTGGGAAAAGGCGAATTCAGGAAAGAAGTGTTGGAAGGCAAAAGCAAAACTTGCTGCCATATTCCTTGAAGCAACGTATTGCTTCAAGGAATATGGCCACTTTACGCCAGAGCGCTGCCTCTCCATACTGCAACATTCTTTGCGACCATTAACAACCGAGGTTATCTTATGGAAACTGCAGCCAATATCATCACAGTCGCTCACGTCATCCAGCAGGCAGTGGCGCCGGTCTTTCTGCTTACCGGCGTAGGAGCAATTCTGAGCGTTCTCTCCAGCCGTTTGGGCCGGGTGATAGACCGTTATCGTGCACTGGAAAAAATCACAGATAACGAACGAAGCGCGTACATGACTGAAATAGCGGACCTGCGGCGCAGGTCGCGATTGATCCATTGGGCGATCAGTCTCTGCACCGTGTGCGCTTTGTTCATCTG
>JBARHM010000163.1:0-1661 GCA_049799235.1 Gallionella sp. | reverse complement strand
AGTCCATTCTTGCCCGTTGCAACGGTGGTTCAGGATATTGACTGGCGTAATATGAAGCGAGATTGGCGATGGTTTCATCCTGCATATCTTTCAACGCATTTGTCATCATTGGGTCTTGGCGGCGCCCGTCGCGATAATCCTTCATCGCCTTGGCCAGATAATCCGCAGGCTGGCCCGCCAGACTGGGCATATTCGGATTTAAGGAATTGCCGTCTATGCTGTGGCATCCGGCGCACATTCCGGCGTCTTCCTTTCCTGTCTTGACATCGCCTGTGCCCGGGAAAGACAACTTCAAGGGCTTCTGCACGGCGTAATACGCGGCAAGCTGCTTGATTTCGTTTTCTTTGATGGATGTGCGGAAGATTTTCATCACACGATGATTGCGCTTGCCGTTGAAATAACTTTTCAACGAGCTGATGAAATATTCCGGAGTCATCGCCGCAAGCACGGGAGTGAGCTCATTTTCGGTGGTTCTGCGATTTTCGCCATGGCAATTATTGCAGCCCGAAGCAATGATGGCGCCAGCATCGATGGCTTTCTGTCCAAGTGAAACAATGCTGTTTGATTCGCCACCCACATTGGCGCCTTTCCACGGCGTCTTGAGGCTGGCGTAGTAGGCGGAAACATTGGCGATCTGCTCGGGATTCTGTTTCAGCTCGGTGACGATGAGCTTCATCTGCTCATTTTTGCGTGATCCGTCAGCATAGGCCAGCATCGCGCTTACCATATAGTCTTGGGCAATGCCGGCAATAAACGGTGCTCCCATATGAGCGAGCACCCCATCAATTCCGTGGCAATGGGCGCATCTCCCGGCAATGACTTTACCCGCCTCAACATTCCCTACTGCGATGGATTTGGCCCCGGCAGCAGACTTGTCGTAAGCATGTTTGACCTTGTCTGCAACCTCCTTGTGCTCATCGCTCTTACCACAGCCTGCCAGAGCGAGCGCAGCAACAAGCATCAAGCCAATCAAATTATTCATCGAGCCTGTCAAATTCATTTGGAGAACCTCTGATTAAGTGTCATTTCCCTAGGCCAGATCGGGGGGCAAGTCGCGTGAGACCCACAACTGCCAGATGGAGACAAAGAACATGATGGAAAAACTGGTTCCCATCAACGCACCGCTGCCGATGACTATCCAGGCAAACTCCACATTAAGCTTGGTGAGATACCAGGATGCAATATCCGCGATGATGCAAAGGAACGGTGTAATTACAATCGCCGCCTGCAACCATTCACGGCGGAAGTAGGCATGCCTGAACACCAGACCGATGGACAGGAAGATGAATGTCAACCCGAACAAGTGGATATGCGACACCCTGACCAGGGTCGGGACGCTGGCGCCAGTGTCTTTTTCAGCGACCTTCATTACGCCTTCATAGCCCTCAAAGCTGGGCAAGTGAGGATTGCGGTCGTTATGACACATCACGCACCGGTTTGCCATCAGGGGGCCTATCTTGGCATCGAATTCTTCCTTGCTTGTGCCCCTGCGCACCCAGTCAACGATCTGAAGATTCTCTTCCGGTTGCAACATTCTGGACATCGGGCCCATCAGCGCACTTTCCAGCTTGGTGCCGCTGCTGCTGCCGGCATAGGCAATTGCAATATCTTTCGCTGACAGCCCGAGTTTGCCGTCGCGTCCGGCATGGGACATATACACA
>JBARHM010000162.1:0-4666 GCA_049799235.1 Gallionella sp. | reverse complement strand
TGCACCTTGGTCACCAGCGGGCAGGTCGCATCGAACACCGTGAGGCCCCGTGCCTCAGCCTCATGGCGCACTGCCTGAGATACGCCGTGTGCGCTGAAGATCAAAATGCAACCGCTAGGCACATCGGCCAGATCCTCGATGAAGATCGCACCCTTCTTGCGCAAGCCATCCACGACGAATTTGTTGTGTACCACTTCGTGGCGCACATATATCGGTGCGCCATGCAGTTCCAGCGCGCGCTCCACGATCTCGATGGCGCGATCGACTCCGGCGCAAAAACCGCGCGGGTTAGCCAGTAACAGTTCCATGTTTCTTTCCTATGAAGCTTTCCAATATCAACAAGGCTGCGCCGCACGTGATCGCGGAATCGGCGAGGTTGAATGCGGGAAAGTAATGCTCATCCCAGTGGAACTGCAAAAAGTCCACCACATATCCATACGCGATCCGATCGATCAAATTTCCCAGCGCGCCTCCGAGTATCATGCTCAGGGCCAAGGCGAACAGCGGTTGCGAACCATGTCTGCGCAACAACCAGACTATCCAGACTGAAGCGACTATCGCAATGATACTGAACAGCCAACGTTGCACTCCGCCCGCATCGCTGAGAAAGCTGAACGCAGCACCGGTATTATGCGCCAGCACCAGATTGAACACACTGAGAACATAAAGGGATTCGCCATAGCCAAAATGACTGGTGATCCACGCCTTACTCATCTGGTCGAGAACTATCACCAGCGCGGACACGCCTAGCCAGCGGTTAAGCATACTTTCGTGCCTCGCCGCTACCATAAAGATTGCTCACACATCTGCCGCACAAGGTCGGATGCCGGATATCTGCACCGACATCGTCGCGGTAATGCCAACAACGTTCGCATTTGTCGTGCAGACTGGCTGAGACAGCGATATGCTGCTCGGTTTCCGTCGCAACCCGATGCACGGTGGCACGCGAGGTGATCAGCACCAGGCGCAGATCATCACCGAGTCGCGCCAGAACATCGTGATCTGCGCCTGAGACATTGACATCCACTTCGGCGGCCAGCGCTGAACCGATCAGTCCGGCGCTGCGCGCCTCTTCCAATTGCTTGTTCACTTTGGCCCGCCAGGCTGTGATCCTCGACCATGCGCCTATCGCATGCGCATCCATTTGCGGATCGGGCAATTTGTACCATTCGCCTGTGAACACGCTGTGGTCATCATTGCCGCTCAACACCTCCCACGCCTCTTCCGCTGTGAAGCTGAGTATCGGCGCCATCAGCCGCACCAGGCTGTGAGTGATGTGATACAGCGCGTTCTGTGCGGATCGGCGCGCGGCGGAATCTGCCCCGGCTGTGTACAAACGGTCTTTCAGGATATCCAGGTAGAAGCCACCCAGATCCTCGGAGCAGAATGTCTGCAATCTTTGCGCGATCTGGTGGAACTCGTAGCGCTCGTAATCCTGCTTCACTTCGTCCTGGAGTTTCTGCGTCAACGCCAGCGCATAGCGGTCGATCTCCAGCCATTGCCCGACCGGCTGCGCATGCTTGGCGTGGTCATAGTCGGCGGTGTTCGCCAGCAGGAAGCGCAGCGTGTTTCGGATGCGCCGGTAACCTTCCGCCACGCGTTTCAGTATCTCGTCGGAGATGGTCAGCTCGCCGGAATAATCGGTCGATGCAGTCCACAGGCGCAGGATGTCTGCGCCGAGCGTGTCGAAAATCTTCTGGGGTGCAATCACGTTGCCCCTGGATTTGGACATCTTGTGGCCGCTGCCATCGACCACAAAGCCGTGCGTAAGCAAAGCATCGTACGGGGCGCGGCCATTGATCGCACAGCCGGTCAGCAGCGAGGACTGGAACCAGCCGCGGTGCTGGTCCGAACCCTCCAGATACAGGTCGGCAGGCAAACGCAATTCCGCACGACGCTGCAATACCGAAGCGTGGGTGACACCCGAATCGAACCACACGTCCAAGGTATCGCTGAGCTTCCTGTAGTGATCCGCCTCCGCTCCCAGCAAATCCACCGAGTTGAGGCTGAACCACGCCTCGATGCCATCGCGCTCAACCAGCTTTGCCACCCGCTCCAGCAATTCCGGCGTGCGCGGATGCAACTCGCCTGTCTCACTGTGCACGAACAACGGCATCGGCACACCCCAGTTGCGCTGGCGCGAAACGCACCAGTCGGGTCGGTTCCTGATCATCGCTTCGAGGCGGGCCCGTCCCCAGCGCGGAAAGAACTTTGTGGCTTCGACGGCCTGGTTGGCGATGTCGCGCAAGCTTGACCCATCATGGTGTTTTTTCGACAACGTGCCATGCTCGCGCTTCTCCTGCACTAATTCGTCTATATCCCGGGATGAATTCTGTCCCCAGTCCTCTGCCCTCTGTCCTCTGTTGTCCATTCCGATGAACCACTGCGGCGTCGAGCGGAAGATGATCGGGGTCTTGTGGCGCCAGCAGTGCGGGTAGCTGTGCAGCGTTTGTTCCCGGTGCAACAAGTGCCCGCCGGCTTGCAGCGCATTGACCACAACATCGTTGGCTTTCCAAACGAACATGCCGCCGACCAGCGGCAGAGCCGCGGCGAACTTTCCGTCGGCACCGACCGGATTGTCTGTCTGCAGGTTATATTTCAGGCCGACAAAATAATCGTCAAGACCATGCGCCGGTGCGGTATGCACCAGGCCGGTACCCGCTTCCAGCGTCACATGGTCGCCGCAGATGATCTGCACGCCGCGGTCATACAACGGGTGTTGCAGCAACAATCCTTCCAGTGCCGCACCTTTGCACGTCGCCGCAATGCCATCACCCCTGTCATTGCTTCCAGCCAGCTGATAACGAGCCAGGCATTGCGCTGCGAGATCAAATGCGAGTATAAGATAACCCTTGGGAGTCTTGATCAGGTCGTACTCCAACTCGGGGTGCACGCACACCGCCTGATTTGCCGGCAGGGTCCACGGCGTGGTAGTCCAGATCACTGCATACACCCTGGCATCAGCCGGCAGCGACACGCCAAAGGCTTTGCCCAGTGCATGCTTGTCCTTCACTTCGAAACTCACGTCGATCGCCGGCGAAATCTTGTCCTCATATTCCACTTCCGCTTCGGCCAGCGCCGACTGGCAATCCAGACACCAGTTCACCGGCTTGTATCCCTGATACAGATAGCCGCGCTGATGGATGCTGCCGAGCGCGCGCATGATGTCGGCCTCGGTCTTGAAATCCATCGTCAGATAGGGATGATCCCAGTCGCCCAGCACGCCGAGACGGATGAAATCCTTCTTCTGCCGCTCGATCTGCTCCCTGGCATATGCGCGGCACAGCTCGCGGAATTGCGCGGGCGGGATCGCCTTGCCGTGTTTCTTCTCCACCTGCAGCTCGATCGGCAGGCCGTGACAATCCCAGCCGGGCACATAGGGTGCGTCGAATCCAGCCAGCGTCTTGCTCTTGATGATGATGTCCTTGAGTATCTTGTTGACCGCATGACCGATATGGATGTCGCCGTTCGCATAAGGCGGACCATCGTGCAGGATGAACACGGGCTTGCCCTGTTTGGCCGCACGGATCTGCTGATAGCGCTGCTGGGCCTGCCAGCGCGCGACCATCTGCGGTTCGCGGCGGGCCAGGTCGCCGCGCATCGGAAAAGGCGTATCGGGCAGATTCAGGGTACTTTTGTAATCAGTCATATGGGTATTTTTAAAAATTCAAAGTTCTAAGCAAGACAAGGCGCGAGCAATAAATTACGACGCAGCATATACATGAATATGTAAGGAGTAATTTTTTGTGAGTAACGCCGTATTGCGACGTTGTTGGATTTTTATAATCAGTCATGTTGTTCGAACCATTTCTTTGCAACTTCCACATCCTGCGCGATGTGCCGCGTCAGGGTTTCCACATCGGGATATTTTTCTTCATCGCGCAGTTTATGTAAAAACTCCACGCGCAAATGCTTGTTGTAGATCTGTTGCGTGAACTCGAACAGATGCACTTCCAGAACAGGCTTGGCATCCCGCCTCAGCGTCGGACGCACTCCAAGACTGGACACACCCTGCAGCACGCCCATGCCTTCGGCATGAGCCTGCACCACGAATATCCCGGACAGCGGTGGGAGATTGTGCTTCAACTGGATGTTCGCGGTGGGAAAGCCCAGCTTGCGCCCCATCGCGTCGCCATGCTCCACGCGCCCGCTGATGCTGTAGTGTCGTCCCAGATAACGTTTTGCGGTGCGCAGTTGTCCGGCTACAAGTGCAGCCCGTATTGCCGTGCTGGAAATCCTGACTCCGTCATGGGCCACTGTGTGTACCGATTGCACCGCAAGACCAAGCTGAGCCCCGATCTTCTCCATCAGCGCAAAATCCCCGCCGCGTCCGCTGCCAAAACGGAAATCATCGCCGATCAGCACGAATCTGGCCGACAGCCTTTCATGCAGCGCATTGATGAAATCCGCCGCACTCATCTGTGAAAAAACCTTATTGAAGCGGCATACATGCACCCGGTCGATGCCCAGCCCGGCAAACAACTCAAGCTTCTCGCGCAGACTGGTCAGCCGCGCCGGAGCCTGTTGCGGCGTGAAAAACTCGCGCGGATGCGGCTCGAAGATCACCACCGCAGACTGCAGACCGCGCGCCTGAGCAACTGCGCGCAATTCGTTCAACAAGGCCTGATGGCCCAGATGCACCCCGTCGAAATTACCGATGGTGAGC
>JBARHM010000161.1:0-4967 GCA_049799235.1 Gallionella sp. | reverse complement strand
GATCAAGCAAATCAAGGACTTCAAGTCGGGTGCGCGTACCACAGATATATCAGGAATTATGGGCCTGGTTGCCAATCAAATGACATATTCCGAAATCGTGGCGGTGGCAGAATATCTGTCCGGTCTGTAATATTCAGGTCGTGCGAGCAACTGCGCCAGACCCATGAAGACATATTGCAATGAATCAAATGGCTGAAATTTGCCCAGTTCTGAACTAAGGATGTATCGGCTGGCATTGAATAAAGGAGATTCACCTTAAAGCCGATTTTCGATATTTCCCCTGTTAATGCAATCAGACTGGTAAAACGGCATTGACGTAGCAACGGTTATCGGAAACAATCCTACCGAGAAAACAACCAAAAACTGCAAGCGAGGAGACATGTCATACACAATGAAATTAACTACCGCTGTTATATCCATACTGCTTTTCGCGGTGAATGCCGCCCATGCCGGTGATAGCCCGGAAGATGTCAAGCAGCGTATCGGCAAAGGCGACCCCGCCGCTGGCAAGGACAAATCGGCAATGTGCCAGGGTTGTCATGGCGAAAAAGGTATTAGTGACGCACCGACTTTCCCCAAGCTCGCCGGCCAGTATGCCAACCACCTGCAAAAGCAAGTCCGCGACTTTCAGTCCGAAGCCCGTGTCGATCCGACCATGAGCCCCATGGCGGCAACCGTCACAGAAAATCAGGACCTGCTCGATATCACTGCCTATTTCGCCAGCCAGAAACAGATGAAAGGATCAGGCGCGAATAACGAAGCCGGAAAGCAATTGTACCTCGAAGGCAATCCCACCACCGGTGTATACGGATGTGTCAACTGCCACGGTGAGAACGGCAAGGGCAAATCGCCAAACAATGCGCTGTTCCCGGTGATCGGCGGCCAGCACAAGGACTATCTGGTGAAAACGCTGACCGACTTCAATAAAGGCGATCGCAAAAATGACCCGGCCGGCATGATGGGCGCTATCGCCAAGGCAATGACCAATGCCGAGATCGAAGCGGTATCGGATTACCTTTCCGGACTATGATCGTCGTGGCCGGATTCATTTGCCGCCCTTGACTGCATCAAGCAACCTAACAGCACAGGAATAAAGCTTGAAAAAGGCGCGTTTCGCGCCTTTTTCATTTGGTCACAGACTATAGCGTACTGCGACACTCTCCCATCAAGTAGCATAATTCCGGCCTCGATTGGCATCATAATTACCCGCGTGATATTCTCAAACATATACGCGAATATTCCAATGAAATATGCCCGTTTCCATCAAATCCCCGCAAGAGATCGAAAAAATGCGCGTTGCCGGTCGCTTGACCAGTGAGGTTCTTGATTACATCACGCCGTTCGTCAAGGCGGGAGTAACAACCAACGAACTTGACCGGCTCTGTCATGACTTGATCGTGAATGTGCAAAAAGGCATACCTGCCCCGCTCAAGTACGCGCCCAAAGGATACAGACCCTACCCAAAATCGATTTGTACCTCGATCAATCACCAGATATGCCACGGCGTTCCCAGCGACAAGGCGCTCAGGAATGGCGATATCGTCAATCTGGACATCACAGTCATCAAAGACGGCTATCACGGTGACAGCAGCCGCATGTTCTATGTCGGCGAGCCGTCTATCCAGGCTCGGCGATTATGCGAGACCACTTTTCAGGCATTGTGGCGCGGCATCCGCACGGTAAGACCGGGCGCTTATCTCGGCGATATCGGCCATGCCATTCAGAGTTTCGTCGAGTCGATGGGATATAGCGTGGTGCGCGAATTCTGCGGCCATGGCATTGGCCAGAATTTCCATGAGGAACCGCAAGTGTTGCATTACGGCCGGCCAAAAACCGGCTTGAAACTCGAGCCAGGCATGACCTTCACGATAGAGCCGATGATCAATGCCGGGAAAGCGGGCATCAAACAGCTTGGCGACGGCTGGACTGTAGTCACCAAGGATCACAGCCTGTCGGCGCAATATGAGCACACCATACTTGTCACCGACACCGGCTTCGAAGTGTTGACCGTTTCAGATGGCTGCCCTCCCCCACCGAGCACCTAATAAAATCGCCGAGTTGCGCGAGTCCCTGCGCAGCGATCGGCTGGCTCTTGAGCGAAGCTTTATGCAACATGGCAAGGCGCCACGTTTACTGAGTTCACACAGCCGGTTGATAGACAAGTATCTGCGCCAAGTCTGGCAACAACTCGCCATGCCGGAACACCTCGCACTGATAGCGGTGGGCGGTTACGGGCGCGGCGAGTTGTATCCCAGGTCGGACATCGACCTGCTGATATTGCTGGATGACGAACCGGATGATGATCTGCAGCAAAAGTTGCATCAATTGGTTGGCATCCTGTGGGACATCGGTCTGGAAGTCGGCCATAGCATCCGTACCGTAGCACAGTGCCTGACCGAATCGGCTGACATCACGGTGCAGACCAATTTGCTGGAAGCGCGCCTGCTCAGTGGCAATGCAAAACTATTCGATGAGTTGTATTCCGCAGTTCATCAGAATCTCAATCTGCACGAATTCTTCATTGCCAAGAAACAAGAGCAACAACAGCGCCATGCACGCTACCTTGAAACTGATTTCAACCTCGAACCCAACCTTAAGGAAAGCCCAGGCGGTTTGCGCGATCTGCAAACCATCACATGGATCGCTCGTGCGGCGCGCCTGGGCACACGCTGGACCGAGTTTGCACAAGCGGGCCTGATCACCGTTGCCGAAGCGCGCCAGATATCGCGGCACGACGCACTGCTGCAAACACTGCGCATCCGCTTGCATTACCTCGCCAAACGGCGTGAAGATCGCCTGGTATTCGACTTCCAGACGCTGCTCGCAGAGCAAATGGGTATTGCCGCATCGGCCAATCGCCGTGCCAGTGAACACCTGATGCAACGCTACTACCGCACCAAGCGCGCGGTGCTCCAATTCAACGCCATCCTGCTGCAAAATCTGCACGACCATCTGTTCCGCGAAACACCTCAACTGCATCCGCTGAATGATCGGTTCATGGTCGTCGGTACATTGCTGGAGATCCGCGATGAGAATCTATTCGAGAAATCCCCCGAAACGATCTTCGAACTGTTCCTGCTGCTGGAGAAACATCCCGAGCTGACCGATCTCAGCGCGAAGACACTGCGCGCACTGTGGCGTGCACAGCATCAGATCGACGCGGAATTTCGCCGCGATCCGCAGAATCGCGCCCGCTTCATGGAAATCCTGCGCCAGCCGCAAGGGGTGCTTCACGCACTTCGGCGCATGAATCAATACGGCATCCTCGGTGCATATATTCCCGCGTTCGGTCGCATCGTCGGACAGATGCAGCATGACCTGTTTCATGTCTATACGGTTGATGAACACATTCTGATGGTGGTGCGCAACCTGCGCCGCTTTGCCGTGCCGCAGTTCGCGCACGAGTACCCGCTATGCAGCAAATTGCTCGGCGAATTCGCCCGTCCTGAAGTACTGTATATCGCCGGGCTGTTCCACGACATCGCCAAGGGGCGCGGCGGCGATCACTCGCAACTGGGCAAAAAGGACGCGCGCGCATTCTGCGTTCAGCACCGACTCAGTTATGACGACACCGACCTGATCGTGTGGCTGGTCGAACAGCACCTCACCCTTTCCGCCACCGCACAGAAGCAGGACCTGTCCGATCCCGAAGTGATTGCCAATTTCGCCGAGAAGATCAAAAACGACCGCTATCTGGTTGCGCTGTATCTTTTGACAGTAGCCGACGTGCGCGGCACCAGCCAGAAGATATGGAATGCCTGGAAAGCCAAGCTGATAGAAGACCTGTTCCGCCAGACGCGCCGTTACCTGAGTGATGGCAAAGTTGCCGATCAGCTCGGCGAGATTCGCCGCGAAGCAGCTCACGCGCTGAACCTGTATGCGTACGCGCCGGAAACCTACCAATTGTTCTGGGCGCAGCTCGACGACAGTTATTTCATGGATCATGAAGCGCAGGAGATCGCCTGGCATACCCGCATGCTGGCGTTCAAGGTAAATACTGACAAGGCCATCGTGAAGGCGCGCCTGAGCCGCGCAGGAGAAGGTCTGCAGGTGATGGTGTATTGCCCCGATCAACGCGCACTGTTTGCGCGCATCTGTGATTTTTTTGCCCGGATGAATTACACCATCGTCGAGGCCAAGATACACACCTCCCGGCATGGTTACGCACTGAACAGTTTCCAGATCATGGAAGCGATGCGCAGCAAAACCGTATATCGCGACATCATGACCTACATCGAATTCGAGCTTGCGCAGCAAATCATGCAGGCCAAACCGATCGCGCCCGCCGCGACCGGACGTGTCAGCCGCCAGCTCAAACACTTCCCGATCAGCACCGAAGTCGAGATCAAGCCGGACCACAAGGGAATGTACGTGCTCTCGCTGATCGCCGGAGATCGCCCGGGACTATTGGCGCGCATCGCGCTGATCATGGACCAGCACAACATCCGCCTGCACCGCGCCAAAATCAACACTCTTGGCAGCCGCGCCGAGGATGTGTTCTGGATCACCGGCGCGATACTCGCAGACCCGAAGGAAACCGAAGCTTTTCTTGATGAGCTGCGGGAGAAAATCTAAAGGCTAATAATAAACACCGTTCGCCCTGAGCGTAGCGCAGCGGAGTCGAAGGGAATGTTTGACGAACGCTAGTGGTTGAATATTTCGGTCATGCTCCAGTGGTAGGTCAATATTCTGATCCATATATTTATAGCCCCCCGTGTTACTTGAACGTGGGTATGTGGATCGTTCTATGGATAACTGAGCCGTCACAAAGCAGAACTCGGCAAACAGCAGGAAGGTGCCAGGAACGGACTGTCAGTGGGGTCGTCCGGTTCTCGGCCATTGCTGACGGTCACTCCCGTCTAGACTCAATTAACTTTGAGCGACCGCTTCGGGGCAGCCAATTCGAGAAGTTGACCGAGTACAATGTGCCAAAAAGAGACATTCGTCCGTTGTCCATACTATTATGC
>JBARHM010000160.1:0-2191 GCA_049799235.1 Gallionella sp. | reverse complement strand
GAAGTAGGGTTGCGCAAGCAATAACAAATTCTGACTGTAAACGGGCAGCAGTCGAAGCGTCATTGGAATGTCCGCGAAGACAAAAAATGGAGAACTCAATGAAAAAACGGATTGGAATAATCGCCATGTTGTTGGTTGGTGTGGCGCCACTGTTACTGGCTGCCCAGCCGATGGCGGATATGGAAGCACAGAAAAAAACCGAGCAGGCCAGCCATCGAGGCACGGGCAAGGTGGCGGCCGTGGATCGCGCAAGATTGCGCATCAAGCTGGCGCACGAGCCGATCAAGTCGCTCGGCTGGTCGGCCATGCTGATGGACTTCAGCGTGACGAACGCCTCGCTGCTGGATGGACTCAAGGAGGGTGACGCAGTGCAGTTTGAACTGAGGCAGCTCAAACCGGAAGACCTGGTATGGGTAATCGTCAAGATCGAGCGCAGGTAAACAACGATGCGACTGACTTCTCAAGAGCGACATACTGTGGACATCTGGGTCGGATTCGCATTGAGGCGTCGAGTGCAAACAGGCGGTCAACATGACACACGTTGCATGGAAGGAATAGAGTTATCCTAGGCCCTGCCGCCAATTATCGAGGTTGCGCATTGGGCTTTAACCAGCGTATCTTGCAGGTATCTGGATATATTGAATGGCTCGGTGCGGGATTGAGCTCATGAGAGGAGGGTGGCAATCATGCTGGACGAATTCATTCACGAACCCCGCGTTGCGTACTTCTCGATGGAGATTGCGCTGCGCAATGAAATTCCGACCTATGCCGGCGGGTTGGGCGTCCTCGCCGGCGATACCGTGCGTTCGGCCACCGATCTGAATCTTCCGATGGTGGCGGTCAGCCTGGTAAGCCGCGCAGGCTACTTCAGACAGGAGATCGACGCCCAAGGCCGGCAACTGGAACATCCGACGACATGGGATCCCAAGCATTGGGCGCAACCGCTCGATGCCAAGATCGCGGTGCCGATCGAAGGCCGCACCGTCTGGATCGGCGCATGGCTGTATGTGCTGGAAGGCAGCATGGGTGGTCGTCAACCGGTGCTGCTGCTCGATACCGACCTGAACGAGAACGTCAATGAAGATCGCGAGATCACCCACTATCTCTACGGTGGCGACAACACCTACCGTCTCAAACAGGAGATCGTGCTGGGTATCGGCGGCGTGCGCCTACTGCAGGCACTAGGCTTCACGATACGACATTTCCATATGAACGAGGGTCACTCGGCGCTGCTCGGCGTTGAGCTGATGCGGCGTTATATTTATCCCGCCGAGGGAGTTCGGCCCGGCGAATCTAACTACGACCTCCCTCGCGTGCGCGACCTTTGCAGCTTCACCACTCACACCCCGATCGAAGCCGGCCATGACCGTTTTCCATACGATCTGGTTGAGCGTGTTCTCGACAACGACTTTGACATCAAAGCCATCAAGAGTCTGGCCGGCGAGGACAGCCTGAACATGACGCGGCTGGCGCTTAATCTGAGCGAATTCATCAACGGCGTCGCCAAGAAGCATGCCGAAGTGTCGCATGCGATGTACCCCGGCTACAAGGTGCATGCGATCACCAACGGCGTGCACCCGTTCACCTGGGCGGCAGAAAACTTCCGCCAGCTTTACGATCATTACCTGCCGGGCTGGTGCCACGAGCCGCAATTGCTGATGCGGGCCGACTGCTGCATTCCGGATGTCGTGATCTGGGAAGCGCATGTACATGCGAAACAGTATCTGATCGAGAAAGTGCAAACGCTCACCGGGGTGACGCTGAAGCAGAATATCCCGATACTCGGTTTCGCAAGACGCATGGCCGCCTACAAGCGCCCGGATCTTTTGTTCACCGACCTTGAACGGTTGAAGGCTATTGCACGCAACCAGCCGTTCCAGATCGTGCTCGCCGGCAAGGCGCATCCGCACGATGAAAACGGCAAGAGCCTGATCGAGCAGTTGTGTGCCCATGCGCGCGACCTTGCCGGCACGATCACTGTCGTCTTTCTTCCCGAATATGACATGGCGCTCGCTCAAACCCTGACCGCAGGGGTGGACGTGTGGCTCAACACGCCGCTGCCGCCGCTCGAGGCTTCCGGAACCAGCGGCATGAAAGCTGCGTTCAACGGTGTGCCCAACCTGTCGGTGCTCGACGGCTGGTGGATCGAGGGCTGCATCGAGGGCGTGACCGGCTGGGCAATCGGCGACAC
>JBARHM010000159.1:0-2384 GCA_049799235.1 Gallionella sp. | reverse complement strand
GTATCTCTCAGCGGGCTTGGGAGTGTCATTGCTCTGGGCGAAACGATGCACTTCTTGTTGGATGGATACCAACAACTGCTCGGCCGCATCGAGTGACGAGATGCGCAAACCGCCGCGTATCTGGCTCAGCAATCGCAATAAGCCCGGCAATTCCTCGCGCGGGATCGCACCGCTGAAATACGCATTCAATCCCTGTTCGACATGCTGAAGGTTCACCAGCATTTCGTTGGCCAGGGGAATCATCACTTCGCCCTGCTCCATCTGGTAATGCAGATCGACTAACGCGCCCAGCTGTTGAGTGTCCTCCGGTTGTTGTTTTATCGCGGCCTGCATGCGTTCGGACAGGATGCGCGCCTGTTCCTGAAAACCGCTGCCCAGGCGGTTGTAATTCTCCATTCCACCATTCAGCAACAGCAGTGCCATTGCCATATCGATCGCGATGAGGCGCGCGTGCTCCGGTGTGCTCGCATATTCCGATAACAACTGGATCTGCTTGGCCAGATATTGCAAGGTATTCCGATCCAGCTTCTCGCTAAGCGAAACAAGTTGTTCAGCATGCTTCATGAATTGTTCACATGCCGTCTGGTCGCCCTGAACAGCTTTTTCCCAGCATTCATCCGTAACGCGCACTTGATCGCGCATATTGCCTAACAGCTGTTCCAGCTCACCGGGTGGCAAAGTAGGGAGTTCAGGAAGATAATCATCCAGCGCATAAGCCCGTTTGATTTCCTCTACCAGTAGGCTTACAGCGTGGCTGCGGGCTATAAAATAGAGCATCTCATTCAAGACCGGCCGCACATCAGTACTGTTGCCTTCGGCAACTGTGCGTATTTGCTGGTCGATACGGCCCAGCAGCTTGCGGGCATTCATTTCCGGGGGGAGTCCGTCCAGCTTTATACAGTCAAGCAAGCCGCAGCCTATCCACCAGAACGCGCGGCCTTCATCCTGCGGCACGCATCGCATCACCCCATCCAGTGCCTGTTGCATCTGCTGAACCGTATTTGCTACATCCTCCTGGCGCAGCCACCGCAACAATGCTTGTTGGTATTGAGTGCGCAACACCTTGAGGTTCGCCCGGGCATCGCCCTGACTAGAGGTGCTCAATAAATGCTGCGGTGGCCGAACTTCCAGATTTGGGAAAAAGAGGTCCATTTCGAAAGACGTCTCCATGCCGCGCAACTGCTGCAACTCCTGGTATTGCGGGAAAAGACGCAATGAAGAATTTCCCGCGCCGTTTGCCAGAGCATGGAGATAATCCTGTATCGCGGTCACGGCACGCGGCAATACCTCGCGCTGCATTTCGGAGACATGTTGCGGATTGGCAGCAAGCTCGCCAAGCGCCAGTTCAAACTCTCTGCAAAACACTGCCACACCTTCCAGACCGACCATTTTAAGTACGCCCGACAAACGGCGCGACTCAACTCGCGCAACCTCCAGCGCTGCCGCGCTATTAACAGGTGCGCTGAAATACCGCTCCAACTGCACAGCGATCTCCGCCAGCGCACCTTCAATGCCGGGCTTTACTGCGGCAAGCGCATTTTGATCAAATGAAGCATTGTTGGTCATGGGAAAACTTTATAGATTTACAATTTAAAACCCGCCACCGATCCACGCAGATCCGATGCCAGATTGGTCAACTGCGCAATGGAGTTAGCAGTCAGACGCGTACCTTCGGTGGTTTGCACGGTAATTTGCAGAATGTCCTGCATCACACCGGCAACTTCGCTGGCCATGTCTGTCTGTACCTGGGTGGACACAGAAATACTGTTGATCAGGGTTGCCAGTTCGTTCGATACCCGCTCGATTTCCTTTAGTGACTGGCCGGCCACATCGGACAGGACCGCGCCTTCCACCACACCCAGAATGCTCTTTTCCATCGCCGCCACCGCGTCATGGGTATCGCCCTGTATGGTTTTCACCAGCCCGCCGATCTGCTTGGTCGCCTCGGCGGAACGTTCCGCCAAACGCTGCACTTCTTCCGCCACCACCGAAAAACCTCTCCCTGCCTCGCCGGCGGATGCGGCCTGAATGGCGGCATTCAACGCCAGCACGTTGGTCTGTTCGGTGATATCAGAGATCAGATCGACGATCTCGCCTATCTCCTGCGAGCTTTCCCCGAGCCGTTTGATGCGTTTGGCAGTATCCTGGATCTGTTCGCGTATGCCATCCATGCCGCTGATTGAATTGCGCACTGCTTGCGCGCCTTGTTGGGTAGCAGCCAACGTGCGACGCGCAACATCGGCAGATTGTGCCGCGCTGGAATCCACCTCCTTGATGGACTGGGCCATCAACTGCACCGCATCACCGGCTCCCTGAATTTCCTGTGCCTGCTTTTGAGTGGCCTCCAGTAATCCCTTGGAAATATCCTCGGCATCCTTGGTCGC
>JBARHM010000158.1:0-9882 GCA_049799235.1 Gallionella sp. | reverse complement strand
GTGCCGGTCTGAGCGCCCGCCATCAGGTCGCGCCCTTCCAGCACCAGCGGGATGGCCTGTGCCTGTATCGGTGTAGGTGTGGTGTAACCGGACTCTGCCAGTGCCTTGAGGATCTCCGGCGCAAGCTGTAACTGTTCAAAACTGATCGTACTCAATGTCCTGATCTCTTCAAAATGATAGTGGGCGATCTTCCCCGAACCCGGACATTATACGCCACTGTCTGAATCACGGCGTTTTCATGCGCCAACCATTTGATTTATATTATTTTTCATGTTTCAGCCCCAAGCATTGCCCATGCAAATCAGGCTATCGCCTTCTTCACGATCTCCAGCAAATCCGCCGGCCAACCGGGTGCGAGTGTCAGCGCCGTCTTGTGGCCGCGTTCCGACATCTTTCTCCAGGTCTTGCGCACTATGCTGGTCAGCTTGGGAGCACTGTATTGTGGCGCGAAAGGCGCAAAGTAGAACTCCAGAAACACCAGGCAGACCACATCCTCCAGCGTTTGCCCGTCATCGCCGGCAAGTTTGATTCGATCTTTCATCAATAACGCCTTGACCTGCTCGCACATCTGCTCGTCATAACCCACTTGCTGCATGATCTCAGCAGCGATTTCGCCATGCATATTCGCCAGTGTGGTGCGCCATTTGTTGTAGCCATCGCGTCCCAGCGGATATTCGCTGCGCGGTATCTTCCAGCGGCAGATATGCTGGGCGCGTGTTGCCAAACGCAACGCCTCGGTGGCCTCGGGCTCGAATTTGTCCAGCCAGGCAGTCATGCGGTTCGCGTACAGCAATTCCTTGGGATATTCCTTGCCCTCGAAAACCTCTTTGTTTGGATCCGCCGCGTTGGCCGCATCGAAACGGGCAATTGCTTCGTTGAAATGTTCGGATAACCTGATCATGGTGCCTCGCTTGGATAATCAATAGTTGCGTATTCTGGTTTGCTATCGCAAGGAGCACAAGATTAATTCATTCGTCAAAGAATAATCAATTCGATACGGGAGCTTTTATTCTGATCCAAACCCTCAGATTCACCATCGAACCCGCATGGAATCAAATGATTCATCGGCACTAAGTATTTGGCGTTCGATGCAGAAATTGAGGATAATCACGCAACTCATAACCACCTAGATGCCATACTTTAAGGAAATCGAATGAAACACATTGCGCTTATCACGGCAATATTCATGCTTATCCTCACCGCGTGCGACAAAAAGCCGCCTCAAGAACCCTTTGTACCGACACCGGTATTTGAGTCTTCGGGCACTTTACCCGCGGGACACCCGCCTGTGAATTCCCCAGGCCAGACGACACTTTCTGATGCACCCGAAGCGGGCCAGACGCAAACAGCCAGCGTAGTCAGCACCATCGATATTCCCCAGTTCACCTATATCGAGGTCAAGCAGAACAACCAAACCCGATGGCTGGCTGCTTCAACGATTGCCGCCAAAAAGGGGGATATCATCCAGTTTGATGCCGGATCTACCATCCCCGACTTCAAAAGCAAAACCCTGAACCGCAGCTTCCCCGGTATGACCTTCGTCAACCACGTAACCATCAAAAAGGAAAAATGACGGCCACTCAGATTGCAGTAAATACATCCTATTCCACGTATCTATTGTTTGTTCTGATTTGCCCGCGAACGACGATCAAGCCCTAAGCCAACGTGGTGTTCCAGATCGCTGTGCAGTCGCAATCCCAGATCGCCCCTTCTGCGGCGCTTGATTCCATGCAGTGAAACACCCGGATCCGGTGATCTATAGTTGCCATGTCTGCGCCGATCCTGCAAATACCTGCGATCCGGGTAAAGGCGGTTGTTGAGACGAATATATCGCGCCGATTCTCTTAATGTATGGATGACAAATTTTTCCAAATCAGACTCAAGGTAGCAAGGTTTACCCTGTACCAGAAGAAATGGAATGATAGGATCACTAAGACGATCATGAGTTAGCCAGACTTTTACAGACTTGCTTGGCATGTGTGGCTGCAGAAAGGCTACAGTCTCTTGCTCTGTCAGGAGCAAATGATCAGAAGCTTCGATCAATATATCGCCCTCAGCCCTAGCTTCTGCTTTAAGACCGTGTTTCAACAATGACTCGAACTCCTCCGCTGAAACTGGCTTGGAATAGAAATTCCCCTGGGCAAAATCACATTTGGCAGAGGCCAGCAGTTCATGCTGCCTTTGCGTTTCCACTCCTTCGGCGATCACCTTGAAGCCAAGCTTATGCGCCATCACGATGATCTCGGATAGCGCAAGTCCGTTTGGATCAGTCATATTGTCGAGGATGAATGGCTGAACGATTTTCAGATAATCAATGGCAGTTTTCCGATATTTTGAAAGTGTCATGGAATCCAGGTCAGAGTCATCAATCGCCACCTGAATGCCTGCCTTGCGAAATTCATGAAGTTTGCCCAAAAAGTCGGATTCTGCATTCAGCATCATCCATTCACGAACCTCAACTGCAAGGTTCTTCCCGGGAAGTCCGATATCCCGCAATTGACGCGGCCATTTCGCAGCAAAATCCTTGTATTCAGCCGCAAACTGAACGGCAGATATGTTCACACTCACCTGAAAATCGACCGAAAATAGTTTGCTCCAATGCTTTGCATAGCGTGCTGCCTGTTTGAACACCCAATCTCCGATCTGGTTAATCAAACCGGTTTCCTCAGCCAAAGGAATGAATTCCTCCGGGCTGATCAAACCTTTCTTTGGGTGCTGCCAACGTATAAGCGTTTCGGCCTTTTTGATTAGGCCGGTAGATAGATCAACTATCGGCTGGAAATAGATTCTGAACTGTCTGGCTTCCAGTGCTTCACGCAAATCGGTAATAAAGGGCGATTGCTCTGCTATCTGCCGCGAAGGGCTGAAATGACTGAATCGGTTACGCCCTTTGCTCTTGGCATCATACATAGCCTGGTCTGCATTTTTCATCAGGGTGCTGATGTCACTTGCATCGTCCGGAAACAGGCTGATACCGATGCTTGCTGACACATGAACAATCTCCCCGGCAATATGATAGGGCATGGCCAGTCTGTTAACGATCTTCTGTGCGACACTGTCCGTGTGTCGGGTGTCAGGGATCTCAGACAAGATGACCGTAAATTCATCACCACTCAGGCGGGACACCGTATCCGATTCGCGCACACAGGCACTGATACGGCGTGCAGCTTCATGCAACAGGTTGTCGCCTGCCCCATGCCCAAGGTTGTCATTGACCTCCTTGAAGTTGTCCAGATCGATATATAGCAAAGAGATAGGAAGATTGGCGCGATTTGCCTTCCTGATTTCCAGACCAAGGCGGTCCTGGAAAAGTCTGCGGTTTGGCAGGCCCGTAAGGGGATCGTAGTATGCATGACGCCTGATGGTTTCCTCATTCCGCTTCTGATCGGTAACATCAGAAATCAGCACAGCCCGCTTCAGCATATTCCCTTTGTTGTCATAGCTGCTGTGGATCAAATGCCATTTGGCTTTTTCCTCTCCATCTTTGCACCGAATCCAAATTTCTCCCTCCCATATACCGGTGGCACTGAGTTTATGGGCGATCGCCTGTTTGAATGCCTCGTCATGGCGTTCGGCGAACGTGAAATTCAACGGCTTGCCGATGGCGTCGGCGGTGACATAACCGGTCAACTGTGTGTATCCCTGATTCACGGAAACAATACGGTTGCTGCTATCGATGATTATGACCGAGTCACCTAGCGCCTGAAATACCGAGTTTGCGAGTTGCAACTCATGCTCGGTGTATTTTTGCAGGGAGATGTCGGATTGCGTACCGGTTATGCGCAACACACGTCCGTCGTCTGCGCGGCTGGTTACGATGGCATGCGTGTGCATCCATTTCCAACCACCATCAGTGCCTCGGACGCGATATTCGATGGAAAATCTGTCCAGCTTGTTGTGAAACAATGTGTTAAGTACTTCTTTCCAACGCAACCTGTCATCCGGATGGACCCTTGTTTCACACTCGGTAATGCTGCTGATGATCTCATTGTCCTCAAAGCCAAACATTGCCCTGCAAGCGACGGAAAGCAGCACCTCTCCTGTCTGAAGATCACATTCCCACAAGCCATACCCGCCGGCATCCAATGCCAATCTCCAGCGTTGCTCGTTCCCGCATAGCGCATCCTCAGCCAGTTTGCGCCCTGTGATGTCCTGTATGGTGCAGGAGATGAATTTCGGCTTGCCGAGTTGATCGCAAATCGTTTCACAGCTCTCCTTCACCCATTTGATGTGTCCGTCAGGCATGATCAAGCGATGCGTCATTTCAAAGGGCTTCAAGTTGATGACCGAATTGTTGAAGGCCATCCTCATCTTGTCCCGGTCTTCAGGGTGAATCATGCCCAAGAACTTTTTGTGCGTAGAAGGCGTCGTTGCCCTGTCGATCTCCAGGATGCGGAACATCGCATCTGACCAGATCAGCTCGCCGGTCTGCAGATCTCGTTTCCAACTGGCGGCTTGGGCGATGGCCTGCGTCTCGTTCGGGAGCTCACTGCCATCGCTAAGCGAATTGATATCAGCCGCCAGTTGTAACATGATATTCGTATATTTATCTGCTCCCGACATTATTGAATAGCCCTTGTTTTCTAAAATGGTTGCAGTTGCCGGGTCCCTGCAACCTCACTTGCGTGTTGCATTGCATCTGCCTCTGCAAAACATTGTTCAACCGGAACAGCAAGCAGGCTCACGATTTGTGCGGACACGCTTTTCTCCATAAAAGGTCATGCAGAACTGAACAATGCTAGCTTAACATTTCAAGCAGCATGACAAAATCGAAAAATATGGGTAAATACAGGCAGCGCTTCCTTGGGACTACCAAAATCCGAAGCTCGACCAAACGGAAAAACATTTCCGCCAGCCTTGTCAGTTGTAGTTGACAGTTGATTTTCGCATCGAAGTAGCCAGCAACTGAAGTCGATCATAGTGCGGTTATACAATTAAAATGAAATTTCCGCTCGTGAGTGTCTCTTCCGCGCAGGATTTCGCCGGATGATTCGGGATTCATCCAATGTCTTTATGTTTACTTGCAAGCAATTCTTCAAACTTGGATATGTGAATTGCAGCTTCTGGCGCTTAGCCGTCTCTGAACTCAAGAGGCAGATGAGTGAGGTTGTATTGTTACTTTCTATTGCATACCCGCTCCCTGAGCGCCTTCCCGGGTTTGAAGTAGGGCACGTATTTCGCGGGCACTTTCACCAGTGCGCCATTTTTTGGATTGCGTCCTGTGCGCGGCGGTCTGTAACTCAGAGAAAAGCTACCGAATCCACGTACCTCGACACGCCCACCATTCGATAGTGTTTTTGACAGAGCATCAATGATTAATTTTGTCCCGAGCTCTGCATCTTTCATTTGCAATTGCGGATGTAACTCAGCCAGGTGGGCGATAAGATCAGAACGGTTCATATCGTTTTCATTCTTTCCATTCAATTAATCTCGCCTGCAGAAACAAACTTATTAAGGTGAGCTTTACGCAAAAATGTGACTGCCGGGACCGTATCTCCAGATTCGACCGACAATACGGCATCTGGTGATATGCAGCATCGGCTGGCATTGATTACTGCCCTCTCTGTTCCAGTTGGTTAGTCAAGCCAAAATACAGCGCGCCAATTCCAAAAACAACAATGAGCAGGACGGGTATGATTGGTACGATCAAACAAGCAAAAATATATTTCATTTTCACCACCATCGCATAAACAAGCACATTCGTATTGAAAAATATGCAAATATTACGCCATTGCTAGCATAGCCTTCTTATGTGCTTGATTATGTTACCTATTACAACTCTTGGTCGCATTGATTCATGTAAAATATTTCCTAGATAAAGGAAAAGAGTAGAACAACAAAGAAGATTTTCCCCGATATTAGGAATTGGGAAAATCCTTGACCATTCAGTTTTGGTTAATGCTGAGCGTCCATTGCGGGCAAACAGCCGAATGTCGTCAGGTTGTCGGATGGATCAGCTATTTGCTTCGTGCGAAATGTGCTTGCGAACCCAGAGCCAACCGTAGATTGCAGCGTTGATGGCGATGACCACGCCGGCAAGCACAAGCTGGATCTCTCTGGTCAGGCCGGCAGGATAGATGATTGCCAGCAGATAATGCTCAATGAAACTCTCGGTATAGCCAGACTGACCCGCCTTGATTCGAAGATAGTTCTCCAAAAGCGTGAGTGGGCAATTGCGTCCGGTAAGCTCGACAAAAATCGCCCAAACCGCAACGGGAACATGTACAAACGGAATCCAGTTCCGCCAAACCGCCATTACAGCACCCAAAACGGCGAAAAGGATGAAAGCCAGATGGAGCAAGAGCACAATGTCAGCTGTCAAACGGAATGACATGTTTGCAATAGAAAGTTGAGTAGTGCCTATTTGTTGCTGCTGCCTTCATCTTGCTCCAGCAACATATCCTTGATCTGATTGTCGGTGGCAGGCGTGTCTGATGGTTCGATTGGAGTTGCGGGCGTGCTTGCTTGCTGCTCGGATAGCATTTTGTCTACTTCCTCTTTGGAATATGGCCTTCCTTTACTGCCGGCTGAAACCTCCCCTGCACATTTTGCAATCTCATAATTGGATTGCAGCTCAAGGCAGTATCTAAGATCGCCCGAACTATCGTCTTCTGCCCGGGCAAGCGAGGTCGCAAAAAGCAGCGTTATAGCCAGTAACGATGAGAGTTTGTTCATACAAGTTCTCCAAAATTTCATGCGGCCCGCAAACGGGCAAGCGCATTATCTACCAGGTTTTAAGAATCAGTTGAGACTATCCATTTGGCTGCGCTGGTGCCAGCTCGAATGGCTTGTTATTGGGCAACTTCCTTTAACCAATACACTTGTTTGTGGCCGCTCGCAGCAAGTGCGGCAATTCTCATCTCGGCCGACTTTCGATCATCGAACCTATCAACCAGGAACTCGTTGCCATTGTCGTCCATGCGCCAGAGTTCAAAAACGCAAAATTCCGATTGTCCTTGTTCTTTCACTGTTTATGCCCGATCGGCAATACCCACCCGTCAACTATTTGCTTCCTTCCATGCATGCAGCATTGCGAGTCTATGGATAGGCGATTTTCTTGCAAGCAGTAATAACAATGAATTGCGCCTGTTCATTTTCTGAAAATCCAGAAAAGTATCGACAGCACCAGAGAAATGATGATGCTGCTGGTAATCGGAAAGTAGAAGCTGAATCCTTTGCGCTCGATATTGATATCACCCGGAAGGTGACCGATTCCCAGTTTGGACAGCCAGGGCCAGGCCGCTCCGAGCAGTATGAAAATGATGCCGACAATGATGAGCCACTTTGCCATAGTCGCTATCTTATAAAATTTTCAAGCGGCTGATGAGTCAATCGATCAATGATTCCGCAGGGAGATGTTCAAGGCCGAACGCTTCGGCAACTTTTTTGTGGGTCACTTTTCCTGCCATGATATTGAGCCCCTTGAACAGCGCCAGGTTTTCCTTGAGCGCCGGTCTGCATCCCTTGCGCGCCAATGTCCGCACATAGGGCAAGGTCGCGTTGGTCAGCGCTAGCGTGGAAGTGACCGGCACGCCGCCGGGCATGTTGGCCACGCCGTAATGCACGATGCCATCGACGATGAAGGTGGGATTCTCGTGCGTGGTAGGGTGCATCGTCTCGACACAGCCGCCCTGGTCGATCGAGACATCCACGATCACCGCACCTTTGTGCATCGTTTTGAGGTCTTCGCGGCGTATCAATCTTGGCGCAGCGGCACCGTGCACCAGCACCGCGCCGATGACCAGATCCGCGCCGGCGATGTGCTTCTGCACAGTATGCCGATCCGAGAATACCATCTGCACATTGGCCGGCATCACATCGCCGAGATAGCGCAATCTCTCCAGGGAAAGGTCCAGGATGGTGACGTTTGCGCCCATCCCGGCAGCTATCCTAGCCGCGTTGGATCCGACCACGCCGCCGCCGAGCACCACCACTCTGGCGGGCGGCACGCCCGGCACTCCGCTGAGCAAGATGCCGCGCCCGCCGTACAGTTTTTCCAGATACTTGGCGCCTTCCTGCACCGCCATGCGCCCGGCCACTTCCGACATCGGCGTCAGCAATGGCAGTTCGCCCGAAGGCAGCTCGACGGTCTCGTAAGCGATGCAGGTCGCACCGGCGGTGATGTGTGCCATGACCAGTTGCTCGCTGGCAGCGAAATGAAAATAGGTGAAGATCGTCTGGCCAGGTTTGATGCGCTTCCATTCCGGTTCTATCGGCTCCTTCACCTTGACGATCAGGTCGGATGCCGCCCAGACCGTATCGGCATCCCCGGCGATCTGCGCGCCCGCCGCCAGATATAGCGCATCGCTGAACCCGCTGCCCAGTCCCGCGCCCGTTTCAACCATCACGGTGTGGCCATCCGCAACCAAGGCACCCGCACCTGACGGCACCAGCGCGACGCGGTTTTCGTTGGTTTTTATTTCTTTGGGAATGCCGACTATCATGTCGTAATCTTTCCTGAACTATTTTATCGGACAACTAACTACCATGTGGAGCGGGCCATGCGGGTGCCCGGACAAAAGTTTTTCGTACCCGCGATTGCTTTTTTGTTCGCGGGCATGGCCCGTTCCTACAACACCAGATAGTTGGTCGATCATATCGAATCTGATAGCTTCGTAATCACCCTCATCAACTCCAGCTACAACCTTGCCAACACGCGCGCGACCGTCTCTCCCATCGCGGAAGGGGTCGGGCAGATGGTTACGCCAAGCTCTTTGAGCATCGCAACTTTCTCCGCGGCGCTCTCGCCCGCCGAGGAGATGATCGCGCCGGCGTGACCCATGCGGCGGCCTTGCGGCGCGGTCAGGCCCGCGATGTAGGCAATCAGCGGTTTGCTCATGTGATCCCTGGCGAACAGGCCGGCCTCGATCTCCTGCTGCCCGCCGATCTCGCCTATCATCAGCACCACCTTGGTATCTTTGTCTTCTTCGAACTTTTCCAGCACGTCGCGGTGCGAGCTGCCGTTGATCGGGTCGCCGCCTATGCCCACCGAGGTGGAGATGCCGATGCCCAATGCTTTCATCTGGTCGGCGGCTTCATAACCAAGCGTGCCTGAACGTCCGACGATGCCGACATTGCCGCGCATGTAGATATGCCCCGGCATGATGCCCAGCATCGCCTCCCCGGGGCTGATCGTTCCCGCACAGTTGGGGCCGGTCAGCATCATGCGCTCCTGTTTGGGCGCGCGGCGCAGGAAATTCTTCACCGTCATCATGTCCTGGGTGGGGATGCCGTCGGTGATCGCCACGCAGTATCTGATGCCCGCGTCGGCGGCTTCCATGATCGAATCCGCGGCGAACGCCGGCGGCACGAAGATGATGCTGGCTTCGGCCCCGACATCGCGCACTGCCTGTTTCACGGTGTTGAACACCGGCAGTCCCAAGTGTCGCTGTCCGCCCTTGCCGGGCGTGACGCCTCCGACGACATTGGAGCCGTAGTTGATCATGTCCTGCGCGTGGAAGCTGCCGATCTTGCCGGTGAAGCCCTGCACGATGATGCGGGTGGTTTTGTCGATCAGGATAGCCATTACGCATTACCTCTATTTTCTTTCGCAACTACTTCATTGCGCGCCTTGACCGCTTTTTCGGCGGCATCGGCCAGCGTCTCCGCCATGATGATGGGCAGACCGCTCTCGGCGATGATGCGCCGCCCAGCCTCGACATTGGTGCCTGAGAGCCGCACGATCAGCGGGACTTTCATGTCGATGTTGCGCACCGCGTGCACGACGCCTTCGGCGATCCAGTCGCAGCGGTTGATGCCGGCAAAGATGTTGACCAGCACCGCCCTGACCTTCTGATCGGACAGCACCAGCTTGAGCGCGGTGGCGATGCGCTCCGGTGAAGCGCCGCCGCCCACGTCGAGGAAATTCGCCGGCTCGCCGCC
>JBARHM010000157.1:0-4744 GCA_049799235.1 Gallionella sp. | reverse complement strand
GAGTACCGAAGAAGCCACCCGGAACATGGATGTGTTCCGCAAGCTGAACCGCGAACGCGCCGAACTCGAACCGGTGGTGGAGTTGTATCACGCCTACCAGGCCTGCCAGGCCGACATTGCCACCGCGCAAGGAATGCTCGGCGATCCCGGCATGCGCGAATTTGCCGAAGCCGAGATCAACCACGGACAGGAACGGCTGGCACAGCTCAGCAGCGAGCTGCAAGTGCAGTTATTGCCGAAGGATCCCAACGACGAACGCAGCGTGTTTCTGGAGATACGCGCCGGAACCGGCGGCGACGAAGCGGCGCTGTTCGCCGGCGATCTGTTCAGGATGTATACGCGCTTCGCAGAACGCAAACGCTGGCAGGTCGAGGTTATATCGGAAAGTCCCGGCGAGATGGGCGGATACAAGGAAATCATCGCGCGCATCGTCGGGCCGGGTGCCTACTCGGTGCTGAAATTCGAATCCGGCGCACACCGCGTACAGCGGGTACCGGCCACGGAAACACAAGGGCGCGTGCACACCTCGGCGTGTACCGTGGCGGTCATGCCGGAGGTGGACGAGGTCAACGATGTCGTGCTCAACCCGGCCGATCTGCGCATAGACACGTTCCGCGCCTCCGGTGCGGGCGGCCAGCATATCAACAAGACCGATTCGGCGGTGCGCATCACCCACCTGCCGACCGGCGTGGTGGTGGAATGCCAGGACGGCCGCTCGCAGCACCAGAACAAGGCCCAAGCAATGCGCGTGCTGGCAGCGCGCATCAAGGATGCGCAAGTCCGCGAGCAGAATGCCAGGACCGCCGCGACGCGCAAGAGCCTGGTGGGCAGCGGCGACCGTTCTGAGCGCATCCGCACCTACAACTATCCGCAAGGCCGCGTCACCGACCACCGCATCAATCTAACACTATACAAGATGGATGCGATCATGGATGGTGACATCGGCGAACTCACCGGCGCACTGATGGCCGAACATAAGGCCGAGCAACTCGCCGCGATGGCGGAAGATGTCCTCCAGTAGCATTCAAGCTTTACTGCAGCAACATAGCAAGGAGCTTGAGGAAGCACTGAACCTTGAAGCCGGCAGCGCTCGCATCGAGGTTCAATACCTGTTGCAGGCGGTGCTGCAAGTGGATCGCGCCTACCTTCTCAGCCACCCGGAACGATCACTGGATGCAGATCAACATGAGCGATATATGGCCTTGCTTGAGCGTCGCCTGCACGGTGAACCTATCGCTTATCTGCTAGCCTCTCGAGAATTTTACGGGCTGAATTTCAAGGTAACTCCCGCGACCTTGATCCCGCGCCCCGAAACCGAATTGCTGGTCGATCTGGCCTTGCAGCACATCCCGCTGCACAGCGGGTTCCGTTTATTGGATCTTGGCACCGGCAGCGGCGCGATCGCGTTGAGTATCGCCCGCGCCCGTCCGAACGCTGAAGTAATGGCAGTGGATGCATCGCCAAGCGCACTGGAAGTGGCGCGCGAGAATGCGCAGCGCCTCAATATCTGCAACGTGCGACTGACCGCCAGCGACTGGTTCACTTCGCTTCAGGATGAATGCTTCGATATGATTGTCTCCAACCCTCCTTACGTCGCTGTTAACGACCCGCATCTGTTACAGGGCGACCTGTGCTTCGAACCGCGCAACGCATTGGCTTCAGGAGCGGACGGTCTGGACGATATCCGCCTCATCATTTCTCAAGCGAAAGCGCATCTCAATCCTGGCGGATGGCTGTTGCTCGAGCATGGCCATGACCAGGCGGACCGGGTACGGGCGTTGTTGCAACAGGCGGGACTTGCCGGAATCTTTTCCGCACATGATCTATCCGGGATAGATCGAGTGAGCGGCGGATCATGTCTTCCATAGTAAATAACTAAGGTATTACTCTTTTTTTCAGGCTTGTTGTCATATCGACGTGAAGGCGTAGAATCAAAAGTATAATTACAGAAATAAACTCAACCTGGAGGGCATCATGGCACATATCGCAATTATGGGCGCAGGGATCGGCGGTATGCCGGCAGCCTACGAAATGCAGGAGAAACTCGGAAAAGGCGACAAGGTGACAGTTATCTCGGATAGAGAAAATTTCGAATTTACGCCGTCCAATCCATGGATGGGAGTGAAATGGCGCAACCGCAAGGACATTGAATTCCCGGTGCGCACCTATCTGGAACGCAAAGGCATCAATTTCATCTCTTCAGGCGTGAAGCGTGTGCATCCGGACAAGAACCAGCTTGAACTCAACGACGGGCAAACGGTAACCTACGATTACCTCATAATCGCCACCGGGCCCAAACTGGCCTTCGATGAAGTCGAGGGGCTCGGTCCGCATGGCGGTTTCACCCATTCTGTTTGCGTCGTGGACCACGCGATGAAATCGCATGATGCATGGGATGATTTCACGAAACATCCCGGCCCGATAGTCGTGGGAGCGGTGCAAGGCGCTTCCTGTTTCGGCCCCGCTTACGAATACGCCTTCATCATGGATACCGATCTGCGCCGCCGCAAGATACGCAACAAGGTGCCGATAACCTTCGTGACCGCCGAGCCGTACATCGGACACCTGGGATTGGGCGGAGTGGGCGATTCCAAGGGGATCCTCGAATCGGCCATGCGCGACCATGACATCAAGTGGATTTGCAATGCAAAGACCACCAAGGTCGAAGCGGGCAAGATGTATGTCACCGAACATGATGACATGGGCGTCGAGAAGAAAAAGCATGAGCTGCCGTTCAGCTACAGCATGATGCTGCCGGCATTCAAGGGAGTGGATGCGGTATTCGGCATCGAAGGCTTGACCAATCCGCGCGGCTTCATCCTGGTCGACAAGCACCAGCGCAACCCCAGGTACAAAAACATCTTTGCAGTCGGCGTGTGTGTGGCGATTCCTCCGGTGGAAGCGACTCCGATACCAACCGGAACTCCCAAGACCGGCTACATGATCGAATCCATGGTAACTGCTACCGTGAATAACATCCATGCCGATTTGACCGGCACCCCGGCAGATACGGAAGCGACCTGGAATGCCGTCTGCCTGGCCGATTTTGGCGATACCGGTGCGGTGTTTGTGGCATTGCCGCAGATTCCGCCACGCAACGTAAACTGGTTTGCCGAGGGCAAGTGGGTGCACTTCGCCAAGGTCGCGTTTGAAAAATACTTCATCCGCAAGATGAAAAAAGGCTCTTCCGAGCCGTTCTATGAAAAGAGCATCCTCAAAATGATGGGCATCGAAAGGCTCAAATAAGCTTTGTCATTAGGCTTTTTCAAGCTTGTTTGTTTTTTGCAGCTGCCGCAGCTTGACGGCGAAAAAGGCCAGGTGAAATCACCTGGCCTTTTTGTTTGTGGCGCTCCCGACACGATGAATGCGGGCACTGGGAGGAAGTAATTTCACTGCCTTGAATGACGGCATTTAGGCAAGCAGCTAATCGCAACGACCTTCAGCTTACGACCCATACGAAGACGGTCGCGCTTCTCAAAAGAGGTCTTTCAACGTTGGGCAAAGGGGCGCGCCGAAGGCGCGTCCCGCTCGAGCGCAGGGTTACCCCTCCTCCATTGACGCCTTCCGGGGCGCACGCTGTAATGCACGCATGGTTTTTGCTGGAAGCGGAATTCCCTTCACCCGACTGTTAATCTTACTGCGTCACAAAGTGATCAAGGAATGCAGTGCAAGGCAAAATCGGGCGAATAAGCGGAGTTTACATAGAGTAAATGAGCATTTTGAGTCCGATTTTAACGCCGCAATGCGCACTTCAGCGCTTTGTGACACAGTAAGATTCATCAATCGCCTTTGTTGTAGTGTCGTACCTTTACAAGGAAATCTATTACTTCTTTCCTGTCAGAATTGTTCATCTCTTCTCTGCCCTGTTTTTTCCTGTAACTGTTCATCCGGTCAACGATCTTTTCCCATTCTTTTGAAGGAAACTGGTCTGGGTCAGGCATGGCGTGGCACACTGAGCAGAACCACATTACGTTGAATGCCTGGGGCTCTCCGCGTAATGGGGACTTTGCTGGAAGTGCCCTGAATCCATTTTTTTTCAGATAGGAAACGATCTCTTTTTTCTCTTTATCGGCAGGTATTTTGATTTTAGGCGAAGTCCCTGCCATAAGCAGGGCGTGATCCATCATCTTTTCAAACCTCATGGGCCAATCGTCTGATGAATGCATCTTTGGACTCGGAAGATTGTGGCACTGACCGCAATACAATGCCAAGAGCGCTGCCCCTTTACTTTGAGGGTCGGGCAGATTATCCGCCGTCAAGCCGAAGGGAATTGCGATTCGCTTCACACCCTTTTCCCATTCGCCTGCCGTGCCGCTACTAAAATGAAAAAGGACGCCCACAATTATTATCAAACGCAATAAGTTTAGATTCATGACCCCTCCGCTCACTATATTAAGAACCTCAAAATAAGAACAAAACACGGCTCGACATTCTGCAAAATATATATAACTAATCATGCTCCCCGCACACTGCGTATTCCACGAAAACTGGACACTCGGTCCACTGCAAACTGGTCATCCGGAGCATAGCGACGCGGGGGTGTGTTTTACTCCTGATTTGCCGGTTTAGTCAAACCTCTTTTGCTCTTTCGGGAAAAAGGTCTGTGCATTTTTAAGCTGGTTCGAATTCGAATCGGCGAGCCAATCAGAATTCTGCGTCGAACTTCTGCAATTGGCACAAAACAGAACTCGGCGAATAACCGCTTTTCAGTGTCCAAATTCATCGCGTCTACCCGGAAATAAAA
>JBARHM010000156.1:0-2725 GCA_049799235.1 Gallionella sp. | reverse complement strand
CGCCTTGTCCAAATCCCAATTGACTGCTTTTATTGACAGCCACATCTAAAGCGTTTACTGTCCCACCCGCATCGCCTCACAGTATCGTCCTCCGGTAGCTAAAAACACAAAACGAATACGTTACAGGCCATGCGGGTGTTCAACTTACACCCTATTCGATCCGAACCAAATCCAACCTTTTTGTTTTAACCCTTAGTTTTCGTTCATCTCAATCATCATTCTCGTATCGCTATGCATTTATCAGACCTGAAAACCAAACACGTCACCGAACTTGTTGAAATGGCTGCGGCCAGTGAAATAGAAAACGCCAACCGAATGCGCAAGCAGGATGTGATTTTCGCGCTGCTGAAAAGCCAGGCGAAAAAGGGCGAAAGCATCTTTGGCGATGGCACGCTGGAGATACTGCCGGACGGCTTCGGCTTCCTGCGCTCGCCGGACACCTCCTACCTGGCCGGGCCGGACGACATCTATGTCAGTCCCAGTCAGATACGCCGCTTCAACCTGCACACCGGCGATTCGATCGAAGGCGAGATACGCACCCCCAAGGACGGGGAACGCTACGTAGCCCTGGTGAAAGTTGACAAGGTCAACGCGGAACCGCCCGAGAATGCCAAGAACAAGATCCTGTTTGAAAACCTCACCCCGTTATTCCCCACCCAGCCGCTGATACTTGAGCGCGACATCAAAGCCGAAGAGAACATCACCGGACGCATCATCGACATCGTCGCGCCGATCGGCAAAGGCCAGCGCGGCCTGCTGGTGGCCTCGCCGAAATCCGGCAAGACCGTGATGCTTCAGCACATCGCCCACTCCATCGCCTCGAACAGCCCGGATGCCATCTTGATCGTGCTGCTGATAGACGAACGCCCCGAAGAAGTGACCGAAATGACCCGCACCGTGCGCGGCGAAGTGGTCGCTTCCACCTTCGACGAACCGGCCAGCCGCCATGTACAGGTAGCCGAGATGGTGCTGGAAAAAGCCAAACGGCTGGTCGAACACAAGAAGGATGTCGTGATCCTGCTCGATTCCATCACCCGCCTGGCACGCGCCTACAACACCGTGGTTCCCTCGTCCGGCAAGGTGCTGACCGGCGGCGTGGATGCCAACGCATTGCACCGCCCCAAGCGTTTCTTTGGCGCGGCGCGCAACATCGAAGAAGGCGGGAGCTTGACCATCATCGCCACCGCGCTGGTCGACACCGGCTCGCGGATGGACGACGTGATCTACGAGGAATTCAAGGGCACCGGCAACATGGAGATCCACTTGGATCGCCGCATGGCCGAAAAACGCATCTACCCGGCGATCAACGTCAACCGCTCCGGTACCCGCAAGGAAGAATTGCTGATCAAGCAGGACATACTCCAAAGGATCTGGCTGCTGCGCAAGCTGCTTTACCCGATGGACGAGCTGGAAGCGATGGAATTCCTGCTGGACAAGATCAAGGCGACCAAGAACAACGCGGAGTTCTTCGACTCCATGAAGCGCTGAAACTCAATATTTCGTAGTCATGCAGGTTGCAGCATATGTTTCGCAGTAAATGGGTTCAAATACTAGCGACTTGCAGCCACTTCCCATTCCGCAACGCCATCCCGCAAATGCGCGGACTTGAAACCCTCCTTGCGCAGCAGCTCCACCGCATCTTTCGCCATCAGGCAATAAGGGCCGCGGCAGTAGGCAACGATAGGCCTGTCCTTTGGCAGTTCCGCAAGCCGCTGGCGCAATTCGCCGATCGGGATGGAGCGGGCGAATGGAAGATGTGCCGCCAGATACTCCTCGGTCGGGCGCACATCCAGCACGACCACCTCCCCGCGGCGCGCCATTTTCATCAGCGTTTCACGATCATTGGGCACCAAAACGTCCGGTTGTGTGGAGATTTTCTGCAATGCCATTTGCAGTTCGACCAGACGCTCCTCAGCCAGGTTATGGATTTGCACCCACAGATCGGCCACGGCCTTGTCGGCTAGACGATAAATAATGTTTTTCCCGTGCCGCTCGGTTTCGACCAGTTGCGCTGTGCGTAACTCGCGCAGATGGGCACTGGCCAGTTTCATACTGATGGATGTCTCTCGCGCAAGCGTCTCCACTGTTTTTTCACCCTGACAAAGCAATTCAATCAATTCCAGCCGCTTCGGGCTGGAGAATACCTTGCCGATCCGTGCCACCTGTTCGTAGAGCAGGTCTTTCATCTTGCGTGTGCTTTTCATCTCATCAATCCATTTATTATTGGAATAATCATACGATACTCTAAATCATATTGACACGAAATAGCAATCCATGCTCAAATCATTCTAGCAATACTTAGAATGTTAATCAACCAAGGATGTTGTCATGAAAACTCTATTCATTCTTAACGATGCTCCCTACGGCAGCGAGCGCACCTACAACGGTCTGCGTCTGGCGGGAGCCATTGCCAAGCAGGAGGGCAATGCGGTGCGAGTGTTCATGATCGGCGATGCGGCTTCATCCGCGCATCGCAACCAGAAGGTGCCGCAAGGTTTCTATAACGTCGAGGTCATGATCGGCAACGTGATCCGGCATCGCGGCAAGGTCGGCATTTGCGGCACTTGCATGGATGCACGGGGTCTTGCAGACAGCGATCTCGCCGAGGGCACCCACCGCAGCACGCTCGCAGAACTTGCCGAGTGGACTGCATGGTCCGACAAGGCATTGGTGTTCTGATCATGGGACGCACTGTCATTGTATTGGGTACCGGTCTCGGCGGACT
>JBARHM010000155.1:0-1670 GCA_049799235.1 Gallionella sp. | reverse complement strand
GCTGTACAGCGAAGTTATTTACTCGACATCAACCGCAGTCGCGTCTGCCGGGCGATCCATCAACTCGACCAGCGCCATCGGTGCATTGTCGCCCTTGCGGAACCCGACTTTGAGGATGCGAGAGTAGCCGCCGTTGCGTGCTGCATAGCGCGGGCCGAGTTCGTCGAACAACTTGGTGACCATATCACGATCACGCAAACGGGAAAATGCCAGACGGCGATTAGCCAAACTGGGATTCTTGCCCAGCGTCACGATAGGTTCGGCAACGCGGCGCAGTTCCTTGGCCTTGGGAAGGGTGGTCCTGATGACTTCGTGACGCAGCAGGGACACGGCCATGTTGCGAAACATCGCCAGTCGATGGCTGCTGGTACGGTTGAGTTTTCTTAAACCTAAACGATGACGCATGATTTGCCTTTCTTGCTACTTATATTGTTGCGACGCTTTAAACGGCAGCTACAGGCCAGTTTTCCAGCTTCATTCCCAGCGACAAGTTGTGCTCGGCGAGAACCTGCTTGATTTCGTTCAGCGATTTGCGGCCCAGATTCGGGGTGCGCAGCAGATCATTTTCGGTGTACTGGATAAGATCACCAATGTAATGGATGCTTTGTGCCTTGAGACAATTGGAGGATCTGGGTGTCAACTCCAGGTCGTCCACCGGGCGCAACAGAATAGGATCGACCTTTGGTGCCTGTTCCTGCTCGATCACCGGCTCGGTGCCTTCCAGCGCTGCAAACACGGAGAATTGATCAACCAGAATACGCGCCGCATTGCGGATCGCCTCTTCCGGATCGACAGCACCATTGGTCTCGATGTGCATCACCAGCTTGTCCAGATCGGTGCGCTGTTCCACGCGTGCGCTTTCCACGGCGTAGCTCACCCGGCTGACAGGGCTGAACGATGCATCCAGTGCGATATGACCGACAGCGCGTGTCTCATTCGGGGCTATGCGCGAAATCGCAGACACATAGCCGCGACCCTGTTCGACCTTGATCTGCATGTCCAGCTTGCCACCCGCTGTCAGATGGGCAATTACATGTTCCGGATTGAGCACCTCTACATCCGCGTTGCCACTGATGTCCGCAGCTGTCACCACGCCCTGACCTTCCTTGTTGAGAGTCAGCACCACATCATGGGTGTTATGCAAACGCAGCACTACACCCTTGAGGTTCAGGAGAATATCCACAACATCCTCCTGCACGCCATCTATGGTGGCATACTCATGCAGTACACCGGCAATTTTAACTTCCGTCGGCGCAGCGCCAGGCATCGACGAAAGCAGGATACGACGCAATGCATTTCCCAACGTGTGGCCATAGCCGCGTTCAAAAGGCTCCATCACCACTTTGGCTTGAGTGGCAGATACTCTCTGTACATCGATGATACGTGGCTTCAAAAAATCATTCTTAGACATACGCTACTCCGCGTGGATTACTTGGAATACAACTCAACCACGAGATGCTCGTTGATGGTTGCAGGTAGTTCGGCACGTTGAGGTTTGGCCTTAAAGGTCCCCCTGAATGCCTTGGCGTCCATTTCGATCCATTCCGGGAAACCGCGCTGCTCCGCTGCTTCGATCGCCGCTTTGATGCGCAGCTGTGTCCTGGACTTTTCGGCAACTTCAACCACGTCGCCGGGACGCACTTGGTAGGAAGGTCTGTTCACGCGCTTGC
>JBARHM010000154.1:0-1561 GCA_049799235.1 Gallionella sp. | reverse complement strand
ATTTATTTGAATGCGGTTAGCCGCACGAAATAACTATCAGATATGTTACGGGCATCTGCAAAACTCCGGAACTTGCAAAGCCTCGGTTTGCCTATATATTTATGATAACCCCGGACAATGAAGGAATAACATGATCTTTCGACAGATGTTCGACCCGGAATCATCCACGCTCACCTATCTGCTCGCCGAAGATCAGGCCAGCGCAGTGATCATCGACCCGGTGCTGGAACGCGTCGAGAGTTACCTGTCGCTGCTCAAGTCGATGAAGCTGACGCTGCGCATGGTGCTGGATACCCACGTGCATGCCGACCACATCACCGGCTCGCAGGCTCTTAGAAAGCACACCTGCGCCACCACGGTGATCGCGCAGAATTGCGGCGCGCCGGGCTATGACAGACTGCTGAAAGATGGCGACACGCTGACATTCGGCAGCGAGGCCATACGCGTCATCGCCACGCCGGGGCACACACCCGGCAGCCTGTGCTACCTGTGGCGCGACCGTTTGTTCACGGGCGACACGTTGATGATCAATGCCTGCGGCCGCACCGATTTCCAGCAGGGCAGCGCGGTGGAGTTGTATCACAGCATCACAGGGAAACTGTTCACGCTGCCGGATGAAACGCTGGTCTACCCGGGCCACGACTACAAGGGGCGGCGTGTCAGCAGCATCGGCGAGGAAAAGGTGCTCAACACGCGCATCGCGGGCAAGAGCGAAGCGGAGTTCGTCGAGATCATGAACAACCTCAACCTCGCCACGCCGAAGCGCATCCATGAAGCGGTGCCCGCCAACCTGCTGGGCGGCTTGATTCACCCGCAAGTGGTAGGCCGGTAGTTGCCACCCGCGACCATCGCCGCTTCGATAACGGATTAGTTTTCAGCTTTGATCGGAATGAATTTGCTGGCGCGCTGCAAGTCCAGGATCTCCTTGTCCTGCGCATTGTTCCTGTTCAGCGCAAGAAAAGCGTCGGTCAATTTCTGGCGCAGATCGGCATCCATATCTGCCCGCACCGTCCATGTGTAATCGTCATGGCCGGGCGTGGTGATGGACGCCGATCGGGTATTTGCATCTGCCTCACTCCGTACCAGCGGAATAACCTGCTCGCTGCTGCGCGATTTGGCCCGGGCAAGATTAAAGCCATCTATCCAAACCAGATCCAGTTCATGGTAGACGAACGACTCGACCAGGGCGTCACCATTTGCCATCGGCCGGAACTCCATTTTCATGCCGATCTTCTGCAAAAGATAATCGGTCAACGGCTTTAACTTGCGCCGCTGCACCGATGGCGATTCGTCAGGCATCAGGGAGACACGCAATACCCGCTCGGAATAGGCGGATGCCATGAGTACCAATGCGACAACTGTTGCCAGCGAAATGAGCAGGTATCTGATGCGGATTGACATTGATTTACGTGGCACGGCTTTCCATATTCAGTGGGCTTTGATTTTCCGTGCGGATCAGGTTAGCTTCGCATTACGTTTTCGCATTTTGCTTCTCCAGTTCTTCCGGCGCCTCTTTGCAATCCCGCGCACGTCTTCGTGAGCATCCTTCAGGCAGGCTTCA
>JBARHM010000153.1:0-9231 GCA_049799235.1 Gallionella sp. | reverse complement strand
GGCGTGAACATGGTGAACTGGCTGGCCGGCGAAGAACACCTGATCACGCTGCAACCGCGCGCCGCAAAGGACAGCAGCCTGGTGCTCAGCAGAACCGAACTGAATGTCATCAGCATCGGCTTCCTGCTGGTGTTGCCGCTGCTGCTGGCGGGCGTGGGGATATTTATTTGGTTGAAGCGTCGTAGAGCTTGAATGGCCGGTATTGGATGCGGGTGGGCGACCAACTCCCGAGGAAGCCATGACACAAACCCCACCCGCAGAAAACCAAGCAACCCAGCCCAAGAAAACCAAACCCAACGGACAAACCCAGAACCGTGTCATCAGCGATCCCAATCAAGTCGCGCAACTGGTGATGATGCGCATCGACTACGTCAATTCCAAAAAAGGCGAACTCACCATCGCCGTGAAAGCACTGGCCGACACCGCCAAGCAACTGGTCAGTGTCTATGCCTAGCAACGGGGCCATATCGCCAGGCTGACCAAGCGGGTAGAAGAATTGGAGAAAGTGAAGGAGTAGAAAGTAATGCCAGCGAATGTAGTGATAGATAAATATCTTAATCAGGTGGCGTAATGGGATTTGTCGTTTTTGTTGCGATGGGGTTGTACCTGCTGATCTCGCTCGGCGTGGTGGCGTGGGCGGCCAGCTATGCGAAGAAGCACGGCAAGAGCGTCAAGCGTTGGGGCTGGGGCGCGGCGCTGGTGATGTATTTGATCCCGTTCTGGGACTGGATACCGACGGTGGCGGTGCATCAATACTACTGCGCAAAGGATTCGGGGTTCTGGGTCTACAAGACGCTGGATCAGCAATCAATGAATCAATGGGGTCAGACTCGATAATGAATCAATGAAATGAATCAATGGGGTCAAATGAATCAATGGGGTCAGACGCGAGTGATTCTTGATTAAACGTGCTGTAGACTGCCTCATTCGTGAAACATGAGGTGACCGATGGCGCGCTTACCCAGATTCGTCCTCCCCGGGCAACCGCAGCATGTGATCGTGCGGGGCAATAATCGCAGCGAGATATTCTGCGCCGATGCCGATTACCAGCTCTACCTGGAAAAATTACAGTTGGCCTGTACTGGAACAATGGGGTCAGGTCTTGCATTAACACATCCTCACCGCTATCTTTCGCGCCATGGCACGATCCTTAATAATAGGAGAGCACGATTAATTTGCTATCACTCCAATCAATGAGCCCAAACCTGATTGATTTTTGTTGACGTAACCCATCATGCCAGAACTCCCCGAAGTTGAAATCACGCGGCGCGGCCTGGCCGCGCACCTTACCGGCCTGACTATCGCCGATGTCGTGATCCGCAATGCCAAGCTGCGCTGGCCGATTCCGAAGAACCTGCCCAAGCTGCTGCGCGGATGCTCGATCCGCTCACTCAAACGCCGCGCCAAATACCTGCTCATGGATTGCGGCAGCGGAACGCTGATCCTGCATCTGGGCATGTCCGGCAATCTGCGCATCCTGCCCGCTGGCACTCCAGCAGAGAAGCACGACCATTTCGATCTGGTGCTGAGCGACGGATCGCTGATGCGCCTGCGCGACCCGCGCCGCTTCGGGGCAGTTCTGTGGCATGACGGCGATGTCCGCACCCACCCGCTGCTCGCGACGCTAGGCCCGGAACCCTTAGAGGATGAAGTTTCTACCCCCTCCCTAACCCTCCCCCTGATGAAACCACTAGCCATTCGACTAGGCCGGCAAACGACGCCAGCCAAGTCGCTGGTTTTGCAAAGGGGAGGGGATAGTGGAGTATTTGGATTTAATGCGCGCTATCTCCACCTAGCCACGCGCGGGCGCAGCATCAGCATCAAGCAATGCATCATGGACAGCCATATCGTGGCCGGGGTGGGCAATATCTACGCCAACGAAGCGCTGTTCCGCGCCGGAATCAAACCGCAGCTCGCCGCCGGAAAACTCAGCCTGCCGCGTTGCGCAAAGCTGGTCGAGGAAATCCGTGCCACGCTGGCAGAAGCCATCAAGCTGGGCGGCAGCACCCTGCGCGACTTCGTCAACAGTTCCGGGCAACCCGGCTACTTCCAGCAGCAATATTGGGTGTACGGGCGCGGTGGCGAGCCGTGCCGGTGTTGCGGTTCGCCCATCAGGCAGATCCGCCAGGGACAGCGCTCCAGTTTTTATTGCCGGAGTTGCCAGAAGTAAGCTTGATATGCGTTTGCTTTATGCTAGAGTGCTGCGCTCGGAAATTTGACACAGCCGGGCTATGGCTCTCTTCGCCAGCCATTCACCCCGTTACAGGGAGGAAACATGAAATACATCTTGCTCGCCGTCGTTCTGTTGCTCAATGCCTGCGACAACTCCACACCGGCACCGAAGATCGCCGCTCCGCAGCGCGAGGCGCTTGAAAAAGCCAAGGGTGTGGATCAAGTGGTTCAAAAGAGTGCCGAAGAGACTCAGAATAAAGCCAAAGAGTCCGAAGGGTATTAGCTTGAGCCAGCTCCGTATATTCTTCGTCGCCCTGCTCGCCGTTGTCCACGTAACGGCCGCTCATGCGGGGCTGCTGCCGCGCCCCGATCATGTGGTGGTGGTCATCGAAGAAAATCGCAGCTTTATGCAGATCATGGATCCGCACAATCAGGATTCCTACATTCACTCGCTGGCGAAGCGTGGCATGTTATTCACCAGATCTTTTGGCGTCACCCATCCGAGCCAGCCGAATTACCTGGCATTGTTCTCCGGTTCTACGCAGGGCATCACCAACAATGCCTGCCCGTTTGCCTTCAACTCCGACAACCTCGCCTCGGCCTTGCTGGACGCAGGATTGAGCTTTGCCAGTTACGCCGAGTCGTTGCCTGAAGCGGGTGATATGACCTGCTTGTCCGGCGCTTATGCTCGCAAACACAATCCGGTGGTGAATTGGCAGGGCTCCAGGCTGCCCGGCGAGATAAACAAGCGCTTTGCCGATTTCCCGCAGGATTTTTCCAAGTTGCCGACCATTGCTTTTGTCATCCCCAATATGAATAACGACATGCACGACGGCAGCTTTGCAGACGCGGACAACTGGCTGAAAATGCACGTCGCGCCGTATGTCGACTGGGCGATGAAACACAACAGCCTGCTGATACTCACCTGGGATGAAGATCATTACCAGTCAAACAATCGCATCGCGACGATACTGGTGGGCCCGATGGTACAGGCCGGAACAAACGATCAGCACGTCAATCACTACAACGTGTTGCGCACTTTGCTCGATTTCTACAACTTACCCCCGCTCGGCGCGAGTTCTGATGCGGATCCTGTTAAAGGGGTTTGGCTGGAGCACTGACTTTTTCTCCGCCCAAAAGCTAAGGCCGCGCAATTCCAGCGCGGCTTTTTCACGGGCGTCGCGGCTCAGCTTGTTTTCGCCGCCATCAGTTTTTCATACTTGGCCTGCAACTGCGCTTTGCTCTCCACGTGATCCGGATTCTTGGGTATGCAATCAACCGGGCACACTTCCACGCATTGCGGCGTGTCGTAGTGGCCAACGCATTCGGTGCATTTGTTCGGGTCGATCACATAAATGGTATCACCCTGAGAAATCGCATCGTTCGGGCATTCCGGCTCGCATACGTCGCAGTTGATACATTCATCGGTAATCATCAGTGCCATGCTGCTTCTCCTGTTACTATGTCAAATTATTGTGCAATTTTATTCTTTTTTCGCAACTTTTCCACCACGTAAGGTGACACGAACTTGCTGACATCCCCGCCGAAGCGCGCGACTTCGCGCACCATCGTGGCGGAGATGAAAGTATATTGTTCCGCCGGGGTCAGGAATAGCGTCTCTACCTCGGGATACAGATTGCGATTCATGCCCGCCAACTGGAATTCATATTCAAAATCCGACACGGCGCGCAATCCGCGCAACACCACGCGCGCGTCATGTTCCCGAACGAAGTTCATCAGCAAGCCGTTGAAACCTTCCACGCGCACGTTGGTAAAATCCGCGAAGATCTCGCGTGACATCTCCACGCGTTCATCCAGCGTGAACAGTGTTTGCTCGCGGCTCTCCGCGACCGCCACGATGACTTCGCCGAACAACCCGGCGGCACGCCGTACCACATCTTCATGCCCTCGCGTGATGGGATCGAAAGTCCCCGGATAAACCACCTTGATCATGTTAAATTCGATAGGCGTGCGAATCCGCCCGCAAGGAGCAGGCCGGTGGGTACCCCGCTACTACGCAGCGACCCTCCCGCTCGCGGTGACGCGCGTTGATTCCGGCCGCTGCTTTGCAGTTTCACATCGGCTGAGCCGATATGAGCCTCCACAGCAATTTCAGTGTCGCTCATTCCTCGTCTATACATTACAATATGCCTCGTCTTTCGCTGATAGAACTACTGATGAAACAACTCGCGGCTCCTTGTGCTTCATCCCGCTGACTGAATTCAAGAAACTTGCAGCAATTGGTAATACACCTGCCCCGCTTTGCCCGATTTGACGACCTGCCAAGGCAGCGGGACTTCGATCGGCGCGCCGAATTCCATATAAAGCATTCCTTTGTCAGTCAGATGTTGGGGCAATATCTCCAGCAACCTGGGCAGATGATCGCCACTGAACGGTGGATCCAAAAAGATCACATCATATCGCTGATTATCGCGCGATATGAATTCTAGCCCATCCCGGCAGTGTACGAAAACATTAGTACACCCAAATTTTTTAAGGTTTTCCTGCAAAGCTCCGCAAACTGCGGGATTTCTCTCCACCATCACCACCCGCTCTGCTCCGCGCGAAGCAGCTTCAAAACCCAGCGCGCCGCTGCCGGCAAACAGATCCAGACATGTGCGTCCATATAGCGTTTGCCCCAGCCAGTTGAACAATGTTTCGCGGACGCGGTCCGGCGTGGGGCGCAAACCTTCCGCATCGGGAAAGCTGATCACGCGGCTGCGCATATTGCCGCCTACGATCCTGACCTTATTCAAGGGCATCTCTAAAAATCCACATTTCATCCCACCTGATGGAACTACTAGCCATTCCACTAAGTTGCCCAACAACGGCAACCAAGTGGCTGGTTATGCTGCGTTGCGGAAAAAATTTCTTGCTTACATATAATTCATATGCGGCGCGGCGAAGTGGGGTAAGCAGGCAATCCGCATAGCGGATGCTCGCAAATTTCTTTCCGCGCCTTGCTGACGACTCCGCACGGGCTGCTTTCGCCCGTAGCGGATCGGCGTCCCCTTGTGGGGCATTTGGGCGAACTCTGAATTTTTAGAGGCGCCCTCTACTTATTGCTTGCTATTTCGCAACCTCTTCGGGTGCCCCCACGATCACGGTCGCCATCGCCTGGGGATCGATATGGCGGGCGAACGCATCACGGACTTGTGCGACACTGACATGTTCGACCTTGCTCGTGAAGTCATCCAGATAAGTCAGCGGTAGATCGTAGAAACCAATGATGCTCAGATAGCCGATAATCTTGCTGTTGCTGTCGATACGCAGCGGGAACCCGCCGACGATGTTCTGCTTGGCGGCCAGCAATTCCTTTTCGGCGGGACCTTTGGCGATGAATTCTTCCAGCGTGCTACGCACCAGATGCAACGCCTCGTCTGCCTGCTCCTTCTTGGTTTGCAGGCCGATCTGGAACGCGCCGGGCTGTTTCAGCGGGATGAAATAACTGTAGACACTGTAGGCCAATCCTTTTTTCTCGCGAATCTCGTTCACCAGGCGCGACACAAAACCACCGCCGCCCAGGATGTAATTTCCCACATACAAAGGATAAAAATCAGGGTCTGTACGCGACATGCCTGGGGCGCCAACCAGAATGTGGCTCTGGCTTGCCGGATGGCTGATGCGCTGCTCGGAAGCTTGTATGCGCATTTTCACATCGGGCAATTTTGACGAGGCTGCCGTGGAAGGAGGAAGTTGCGAAGTGAGTTGTTGTGCAATCGCCTCGGCTTCGGCTCGTGTCACATCACCCATGATGGCTACCACTGCGCTGCCGGCACTGTAGTGCGCATTATAAAAGTTGCGCAGATCATGCATGGTGATTTTCTCCACGCTGGCAATCTCGCCGCTTACTGGCAATGAGTAGGGATGTGTTCCATAGACCGCTTTCTGAAAAGCCTTGTCAGCGATGATTTCAGGCTTGGTCTCGGCTTCTTTCAGCGTGTCGATCAGCCGTGCTTTTTCACGATCCAGTATCCCGTCAGCGAACACCGGGCGTTGCAGGACGAGCGCCATGATATCAAGGGCCTTGTCGCGCACCTGCGGGCTGCTCAAAGTACGCAATGTAACGCTGGATCTGTCCTGATCGAATCCGCCGCCGAATTGCGCGCCGATGTCAGCCATGCCGCGCGAGATTTCATCCTCATTCATTCCTTCCGAGCCGGCATCCAGCATATGATGGGTCAGTCCCGCCACGCCTGAACTGTCCGCAGTGTCAAAACTGCTGCCAGCAGGAAAAGTCACCGCAACATCGAGCATAGGGATATCGTGATTCTCGACGAACAGCACGTTTGCACCGCTCGCACTCTGCCAGTGCTGGATGCTGGGGGTGGCAATTGCGACGGTCGCAACACAGCATAAGGCGGCAGCCCCAATGGTTTGAATAAGTCTTATTTTAGCGAACATAGGACGTTCCTTTGGCTTGGGATTTAGGTTTGCCAGATAACGGCTGCGGGTCAAGCACTGCCACGGTCAGATTGTCGTCCTGCAAAAATTCCCTGGCGACCTGCTGCACCTGGTCTGCAGTCACCAGCTGGAGTTTATCCAGCATCACCGGAATCGCCTGATGACCCAGGCCGAAGCTCTCCATCTGCCCGATCTGCATCGCCTGATAAAACAGCGAATCGAGCTTGTACACTTCGGCAGCCGTAACTTGCGCCTTGACACGTTTCAACTCGTCCGGGTTCACGCCGTCTTTTACCAGTTGCGCGATTTCCTGTCGCAACGCGGCCTCGGTTTCCTGCACGGTTTTGCCCGCGCTCGGTGTGGCTTCCAAGGTGAAAGTGCTGGGTCCGCGTGCGGTCGAATCATAACCCGCACCTGCCGAACTGGCGATCTGCTGCTCGCGCACAAGATGTTTGTTGAGGCGTGCCGATTCATTGCCATCCAGCACTCCTGCGAGGATTTCCAGCGCATAGGGCTTCCAGTCATTCTCGGGATCCCTGACCGTGGGTGTGTGATAGCTCATCACCAATTGCGGCAATTCGGCGGGTGCTTTCACGACCAGACGCCTGATACCCACCTGCTTCGGCTCGGTAAAGTTACGCCTTGCTGGCAGCACGACTTTGGGGATCGAGCCGTAATAACGTTGTGCAAGCGCGAACACATCATTGGCTTTAACATCGCCGGCGATGACCAGCGCGGCATTATTCGGTGCGTACCAGCGTGTATACCAATCCTGCGCATCCTTTACTGTGAGAGCTTCCAGGTCACTCATCCAGCCGATCACCGGATGATGATACGGATGTTCCTGATAAGCAGTCGCCATCAAATTCTCGTACAGCAACGACTGCGGATCATCATCGGTGCGCATGCGGCGCTCTTCCATGACCACTTTGATCTCCTTGGAGAATTCTGCCGCAGATAGATTCAGGTTGTGCATCCGGTCAGATTCCAGCTTCATCGCCAGTGGCAATTGTGCTTTGTCCAATTGCTGGAAATATGCAGTGTAGTCATTGTTGGTAAACGCATTCTCGCGTCCTCCCGCCGCCGCGATGCGCCTGGAGAATTCTCCCGCTGGCACAGCCTTGGTACCCTTGAACATCATGTGTTCCAGCACGTGCGCAACACCGGTGGTACCGGTGCGCTCATCAATGCTGCCTGTCTTGTACCAGATCTGCTGCACGATTACCGGCGCGCGATGATCTTCCTTGACGATGACTTTCAGGCCATTAGACAGTGTGCGTTCGAACACTTCCGCTTGAGCAAAGCTCTGTGAACTGCCGAGCAACAATACGATGTAAAATAAAACACTTTTCATATCCCTAACCCTTCGACGTGTAATCGGCATAAAATGAACGCGCATTATCCGATATATTTACCTCTTCCGACCAAGTTCATCCAATGTTCAGCTTTCTGAAAAAAAAATCTCCCGAACCTGACAAAGACCAGACCGCCAGAGACAAGTTCAACTCCAGCTGGGTCAGTCAACTGAAGTCCGGATTGGTGCGTACCGGTGGACAGTTAGCCGACTTGTTCAGCCGCAATGGAAGGATAGACGATGATCTTTACGAAGAACTGGAAACCATCCTGATCACTGCTGATGTCGGCATGGACGCGACCAATGCGCTGCTTGCCGATCTGCGCCATCGGGTCAGGGAACAGCATTTGAGCGAGGCGGCACAGCTGAAGGAAGCCTTGGCTCACAGCCTGCTCAAATTGCTCAAGCCGCTGGCGCAACCGTTGCAAGCCACCGCGCATAAACCCTTCGTCATCATGCTGGTGGGGGTGAACGGCGCTGGCAAGACCACCTCGGTCGGCAAACTGGCGAAACATCTGCAAGCACAGGGACTTTCCGTGATGCTTGCGGCCGGCGACACCTTCCGCGCAGCCGCGCGCGAGCAACTGATGGCATGGGGAGTGCGCAACAGCGTGACGGTAATTACGCAGCAAAGCGGTGATGCCGCTGCAGTGATATTCGATGCCGTGCAGGCCGCCTTGGCGCGCAACGTCGACGTGGTGCTGGCCGATACTGCCGGACGGCTGACTACCCAAGCGCACTTGATGGAAGAGATCAAGAAGGTCAAGCGCGTCATCGCCAAGGCGATGCCGGAAACTCCTGCTTCACAAGCCGCGCCGCACGAAGTGTTGCTGGTGCTTGATGCCAACACAGGACAGAACGCGCTGAGCCAGGTCAAAGCCTTCGATCAGGCGCTAGGCGTTACCGGGCTGATATTGACCAAGCTGGATGGAACGGCCAAGGGCGGCGTGATTGCGGCGATTGCCAAGGCGCATCCGATCCCGGTGCGCTTCATCGGCGTGGGCGAAGGGCTGGATGACTTGCGCCCGTTCGTCGCGGAAGAATTTGTCGCAGCATTATTGGGCCTGGACGAATGATCCGCTTTAACCAGGTCAACAAGCGTTACCCCGGCGGTTATCAAGCGCTGAAGAACGTCTCCTTCGAGATCGCCAAGGGTGAGATGGTATTCATCACCGGGCACTCCGGTGCGGGCAAGAGCACCCTGCTCAAACTCATCGCCGCGATCGAGCGTCCCAACCTAGGCAGTGTCATCGTCAACAATCAACACGTCGGGGTGCTCAAGGAGCGCGCACTGCCTTATC
>JBARHM010000152.1:0-5498 GCA_049799235.1 Gallionella sp. | reverse complement strand
CAATATGCCCATATTCAAGTCTGCGCTCAAGGGTGGCTGTTGGAATTGAAATCAGCGGATAGGAAACAAGGTAAATGCCCGAAAAAACGACGAGAAACGAGTAATCCTGCTTTAATCCGGGAAAGTAATTAGCAAAAATTGCATGCGATGCAAACAGCATGACAATCAGAAACAGCGATAAACAGGCCATAAGGAAAAAGAGCGTTCCCTCTTCATTCTTCGTAAGGTCTGCAGGGTGCTTAATGATCGTAGCCTTTAGACCACCATCAAGAATCAGTGTTGCGAAACTGCCTATTACCAGAGCAACCGAATAGAGCCCAAATTGCTCCACAGAAAGAAGTTTAGAGTAGACTAAATAAGAAATACCAATGACGGCAAATACAAAACTTTGCGATAAAAACAATGCAATAATTTTATTGCGCATCTTCTTCTCGCGTATCAATCAACCAGAAAACAACGGAGATGGTCCTGGTTAACACGGTTAGGTAGTGTCAGGAATTTTGTGTGTCCGAAGTCACGGTTAAATTTCACGGCATCCTCAAACTGAATCCGTGAAGCGTTCGCCGAACAGAATGGCGAATTGGGTTTTAGCAGCACGCCAAGTGATAGGCGGCATCTTCCATTTTTTCGTAATATTTCGCAAGGCCAAGTAGATCAATCTGAGTGCCGCTTCGTCATTGGGGAAGTGGCCACGGTTCTTGATCACCTTGCGCACCTGCATGTTCAGGCTCTCGATAGCGTTGGTGGTGTAGATGATCTTGCGTACCTCCAGCGGGTAGGCAAAGAATGGAATAACTTCCTGCCAATGCCGTCGCCAGATCGGCGCAATGGGCGGATATTTTTGACTCCACGGGCCGACGGCAAAAGCTTCCAGTGCAGCAGCCGCTTCGGTTTCCGTCGTGGCACGGTAGATCGTCTTGAGCTCTGCTGCGACCGCCTTGCGATCCTTCCAGCCCACGTAATCCAAGCTGTTGCGGATCATGTGCACGATGCAAGTCTGGATCTGTGTTTGAGGGAATACGGCGGAAATTGCCTCGGGGAAGCCCTTCAGCCCATCCACTACGGCGATGAGTATGTCGCCAATGCCCCGATTTTTAAGTTCGGTCATGACACGCAACCAGAACTTGGCACCCTCGGTTTGTTCGATCCAGATGCCAAGGACATCCTTCGCGCCGTCCGGTTGAACGCCCAACGCAAGATAGACCGCCTTGTTCTTAACCGTACCCTCATCACGCATCTTGACCCGCAAGGCATCGAAGAACACCAGCGGGTACATTGGCTCCAGTGGACGATTCTGCCACTCCAGCACTTCATCCATGACCTCGCCGGTGATGGTGGAAATCAGATCGGGTGATACTTCCAGTCCATAGAGCTCAGTCAGATGCCCCTGGATTTCCCTGACCGGCAATCCTCTGGCATAGAGCGAGATCACCTCTTGTCGTCGAATCCCGGCAGGCGGCGCTGGTGCTTGGCGATCAGCTGCGGCTCGAAGCTGCCGTCACGGTCGCGCGGAATGTCCAGCGCCAACCGTGCTTCAGTTGTCAGTACGGTTTTCTTGCTGCTGCCGTTCTTGTGATTGCGCGAGGGCGTTGCCGCGTCGAGCTGCTGTTCAAGATGGTGGTTCAGTTCGGCTTGCAGCATACGTTCTGCCAGCGCCTTCTTGAGTTGCCCGAACAATCCTGCATCGCTGAACATGGATTGCGGATCAGATGGATTCACCCCTTCAAGCAGCTTGTCCAAGGTGGCATTGTCTATCGTTGTCATACGAGTCCTTTCTATTGAAACTCATTATCGTCGTATGACTTCCTTCACACAAAAATTCTGACAGGCTCCTTTAAAGTAGTAATAACAGGTGAAGATTATATCATTCAATCAATCACCATATCCGAGTCGTACCCGTGGGAATAGCGTTCGTGTTCTGGGAACCAGGCCCATGTCGATTTACTTTGCTGTTGACTGCTCTGCCATTTTGCTCGCCTCTAAAAACCGAGCTTGATATGGTTGAATGGTTGTGGGCGATGCACCATGCATCTCTAATAATCCAATAGCTAATTCGAACTTTAAAGCAGCGTCGGCATAATTCTTTCGCTCAACGTCCCGTTCACCAGAAATAGTTAAAGCAACCGGATTCTGAATAAAACTAAGTGCCAGCGCCTGATTCTCTACTTTTGGAAGTAATGACCTGCAATGAACTTTGTCTGATTGTCCAACAAGAATTATCGCCTTCACGCATGTGCCTCGTAGAACTTCTTGTAAGTCAGATTGATCCCATCTTGAAGACTAGTGTTTGCTTTCCAGCCCAGACCCCGAATCTTCGATACATCCATCAGCTTGCGCATCGTGCCATCTGGCTTAGCAGTATCTTGAACGAACTTGCCTGAGTAGCCGACAACTCGAGCTACTGCCTCGGCCAGTTCACGGATAGTCAGATCCGTACCCGTGCCAACATTGATCAGCGGGCATTGCGATGGGTCGACCAGCGCGTCATATCGTTTATCATCCAATGTAGCGAGGAATACCAGTGCATTGGCAAGATCGTCCACATAGAGAAACTCGCGTCTCGGCTTGCCGCTGCCCCAGAGTACGACTTCTTTCGTTCCGGACACTTTTGCCTCATGCATCTTGCGTATCATTGCCGGCAAAACATGGGAACTGCTCAGATCATAGTTATCACCGGGTCCGTACAAATTGGTCGGCATGGCCGCCAGCCACTTCGTACCATATTGGCGGTTGTATGACCAGCACATTTCAATCCCGGCGATCTTGGCCAGCGCATAAGGACGATTGGTCGCTTCCAGCGGGCCTGTAAGCAAGTACTCTTCTTTTATTGGCTGTGGACAGTCGCGTGGGTAAATGCACGAGCTGCCCAGGAGGATCAGACGATCTACTTTGCTTGCATGCGCTGCACGGCAGATATTGGCTTCGATGAGCAGGTTGCTCATCAGGAAATCCACCGGATAGGTGTTGTTGGCATGTATGCCGCCCACTTTTGCCGCTGCCAGAAATACAATTTCCGGGCGTTCCTTTTCGAAGAATTTCCGCGTGGCAACAGCATCTTCCAGATCCAGATCAGCATGGGTGCGCGTCACGATGTTGGTGTAACCTTGCTGCAGCAACTCCCGTTCAATCGCGCTGCCAGCCAGGCCGCGATGACCTGCGATGTAGATTTTGGCATTCTTGTTCATTGTGCAGCAGACTACTCGTGATAATCGTAAGCTGAGTAGCCGTGCTTCTTGACCAATTCATCGCGCTCGGCGCTTTTGAGATCTTCGCGCACCATTTCGCTGACCAGTTCGTCGAAGGTAATCTTGGGCGACCAGCCGAGCTTTTGTTTAGCCTTGGTAGGATCGCCCAACAATGTCTCAACTTCCGTGGGACGAAAGTAGCGCGGGTCAACCTTGACGATACACTTTCCGGATGTATCAAAGCCTATTTCGTCCACGCCTTTACCGCGCCAGGTGATGACCATGCCGAGCTCCTTGGCTGCCGCATTGACGAAGTCGCGCACGCTGTATTGCACGCCGGTGGCGATCACAAAGTCCTCCGGTTGGTCTTGTTGCAGCATCAGCCACTGCATCTCGACGTAGTCTTTGGCGTGCCCCCAATCGCGCAGAGCATCCAGATTGCCCAGATAAAGGCAATCCTGCAAACCTAGCTTGATGCGTGCCAGCGCACGGGTGATCTTGCGCGTGACGAAGGTTTCCCCGCGCACCGGACTTTCATGATTGAACAGAATACCGTTACATGCGTATAGCCCATATGCCTCGCGGTAATTCACGGTGATCCAGTATCCGTATAGCTTTGCGACTGCGTAAGGTGAGCGCGGATAGAACGGGGTGGTTTCTTTTTGCGGCGTTTCCTGCACCAAGCCATACAGTTCGGATGTGGATGCCTGGTAAAAACGGGTTTTCTTTTCCAATCCGAGAATGCGAATGGCTTCGAGTATTCGCAGTGTGCCAATACCATCTGCATTCGCCGTATATTCAGGCGTTTCAAACGATACCGCGACATGGCTCATCGCTGCCAGGTTGTATATCTCGTCCGGCTGTACCTGCTGGATGATGCGGATCAGATTGGTGGAATCGGTCAGGTCGCCGTAGTGCAAGATGAAGCTGGCTTTTTTGACATGCGGATCCTGGTAAAGGTGATCGATACGGTCGGTGTTGAACAATGAAGAACGGCGTTTTACGCCATGCACAATATAGCCTTTTTTAAGCAATACCTCTGCGAGATAAGCACCATCCTGCCCGGTGATTCCGGTGATCAATGCAACTTTTTTTTCCTTGTTCATTGTCAATACTTTCTGTGTTTGCGGCTATCTGCCATAGTTGTCTTCATAACGCTGGATATCGTCTTCACCCAGATACTCTCCGACCTGTATCTCAACGATATGCAGCGGCTCTCTGCCCTGATTTTCCAGACGATGCTTGGTGCCGATAGGAATGTAAGTGCTCTGATTTTTCTGCACTGTGACCACTTCATCTCCGTTGGTGACTGTTGCAGTGCCGGAAACCACAACCCAGTGCTCGGAACGCTTGCGATGACTTTGCAGACTGAGTCTTGCACCGGGTGCAACTTCGATGCGCTTGATCTTGAAACCGTCCGCATCTTCTTCTAGCACTGTGTAACTGCCCCATGGACGATTGACCTTGGCGTGAAAGAGATGCTCAGTAGCGCCTCGATGCTGCAACTCATCAACAACTTCACGAACACGCTGAGATTGATCTTTCTTGGAGATCAACACGGCGTCGGCAGTTTCTACCACACACAGATCCTCTACACCGATGGCGGCAACCAAACGTTTTTCGGATCGAATCAAACTGTTTTTGCAGTCCAGCGCGATGACTTTTCCTTGCAGGGTATTGCCGTTTTCATCATGTTTCGAATTCTCATGCACGGCCTGCCAACTGCCGACGTCGTTCCAGCCTATGTCGCATGGAACAAGCGATACCCGGCTGGATTTTTCAAGTACGCCGTAGTCGATCGAGATGGATGGCATTGCAGCAAAGTGTTTTTCTACGGCTTGCTGAAATGTGCCCGTACTCTTGCTCTCGGCAATGATGTTTTGCAATACATGATGGACTGCAGGCAGATGCTGTTCAATTTCCTTAAGTATCACTGATGCGCGCCAGACGAACATGCCGGAATTCCAAAAGTACCCACCTTCCTTCAGAAATCGTTCAGCGGTGGTAATGTCCGGTTTTTCGGTAAAACGGTCAACCTCAAATATCTCGGGATCCTCTCCACGGTGCGCCTTGATATAGCCAAAACCCGTATCGGGCCGTGTAGGCTGGATGCCGAAGGTGACGAGCTTACCGCTTTTGGCGGCCATGATAGCCATATTCAAATGCATGCGAAAACGCGCCTCATCTTTGATGATATGGTCGGATGGCAGCACAACCATGATTGGATCGGCGCCACCTGCCGTCAGGTAGGCGGCAGCCAGAGCAATGGCTGGCGCCGTATTGCGTCCGGTCGGTTCAAACAGTGTTTTATAT
>JBARHM010000150.1:0-2608 GCA_049799235.1 Gallionella sp. | reverse complement strand
GTACCAAGATGATAGTTCCCGGAAAAAGTTGCCTCTATGGGAACAACCATAGCCACGATTTCCTCGCCATCCACCGGACTGGGATGCTTATTGACGAAACTTATTTTCCCGTGCGGCTTCCATACATCCGGCAACATGTCCAAATTATGTAGCAGGTCACTCGACGCAATCAGGCGTCCGGCGGCATTAAAAACATAGATTTCACCATCAAGCTCATAATCCTTCGCCAAGTTCTCCAGCGAGTGCTCCACCCGCTTATCCACGTCGCCAGAGGCAATGTCATTCATCACATCCAGTTTGGCCCAGGCACGTAGGTTGGTAGACAGTTGTTCGAACCTTGCATTGAGACTGCCGAGTTTAAGTTGAGCCAATTGTGACAATGTAGCAAGCTCTGAATCGGTCACCGCAGACCGAACAGCATTTTGCACCACCAGTGCAGTCGCTAGATAAGTGAAGATAAATACGAAAAAAAATGCAAGCAACAGCTTGCGGGCGATGGTTCTCCCAAACATGTTAATCATCATGGCTGGGGTTAATCCTGAAAAACAGCAGGCTCATGGGATTTGCAACAATATTTTTACCCCTTTCGGGTTCTGGCTGGCATTGATGTAACCAATCGCGCCGGGGACATTACGCACGAAGCTCAGCACAGCCTGGTCTGAAGTTTGAATAACGGGAGGAAGCTTGCCCTGAAACCTGAGCCGGTTCCAGTATTCCGCGAGTTCTTGCGGGGGAAGATTGAAAACCTGTTCAGAAAATTTTTCGCGTTCCAGGCTCTTTGCTTCCCGGTTGACCGGCACCATCTGGATTCTGTTGGCCCAAAAATTCTTTTTCAAAGTAAAAATATCGGCTAACTGTTCCACAGTAATCGATGATTCCGGCACTTGAGGGGAAGCGATAACCAATAACTCTTCTGCCTTTACTAGCAATGCCCATGACATCCCGACAATTAGCAGTAAAACGCGCATCAGAATAATGTCGAGAAGGATGCCTTCCAACCGGTACTGATGGTCGCAAAGGATGCCGTTACACCGGCCTGATGTATGTATTCCAATTTCCACACTACCGGTACGCTGGGTTTGTAGGCTGCCGCCACCAAGGTATTTCGGGACGACTCGCTCACCGTGTGGTCCTGGTAGTACTCACCTTCCAGAATGCCGTGCCACTTGGGAGTGATTGCGTAATCGGCAAGTCCAAAAATCCCCGATTCATTGTCATGAACCCGGGGGGTCGCTCCCGGCAACACCGTGCCTGAAAAATTGGCCGTTATCGCTTCGCTTTCCAATTGCAACTTGCCGAAGGTTTTGTTGGCATTGATCCCATAAAGAGTGAAAGTTTCTCCGGTCTCTATGAGTTGACCATGCTGGAAGGATGCTCCGATCTTGTCCAGCAAGCCCAATGGCATGTTGATTTGCCCGCCATAGACATTGTGAAAGCTCCGCGGTGCCAGGCTGGCTGGCCGCTTGAACCATTCCGTATCCGGTTGCCAATACAGTTGCCAGTTTGGAGATGCATTGTTCATCGGATCATGCAGCCAACTGACACCGCTCGCGTATGCTTCAAATCCGCGTGCAGTCGTGAACGGGCGGGTAATGATGGGGATCAAAGGTGCCGCGTGAACAAGGTTCCAATAGCCCAAAGGGGTCAGCATCTGGCCGACACGCAGCGTGCCATGCTCGGAAACAATCGAATCATTGTAAATTCGCTCAATTACGAATTCGCCGCCGCCGCTACCCCCGCCTTGTTGAATCAATGTGTATTTGGATAGTTCGGCTTCCAGAAAAGGGTTAACCCACTTGTTGATACGACCACTAGCGAACAGACTCAGATCATCCAGGTCCAGCTTGGTAGGTGCGTCAAATCGGTCCACAAGTTCAATATTTACATATCCGGACAAGAGAAAATTACCGACGGGCAAGCCCTGACCAAGTTCATAACCTTCAGCCTGACATGCAGGAGAAAACATCAGCCAGAGTTGCAAAAGCGCAAATGTGAGCAGTGTATGGCGCATAGATCACATGAGAATTTATACTTGATTTCCCCGTATATTTCAAAAAAAACGGGGGCCGCGAGTTACTTCATAACGTAATCTAGCAGCAAATGTCTTATCACGCCATATGACCAAAACAGGCCGCACATCGCCAAGTTTCAATAATCGCACATGGTCCGTACCCTTGACCCTATCCGCATTTTCATAAGTGTCGAGCGGCGAACGGCATTCAGGTAAAATGCGCGTCTTGCTGACGGACTTTCTGGCAGTAACGCATCACATGATATTTTTTGAGACAGCTTCCAGGGTTCACCATGACCGCACGTTTACGCGAAATCCCCTATAACTACACTTCATTTTCCGACCGCGAGATCGTGTTGCGCATACTCGGCAGCGAGGCGTGGGACATCATCAACACGCTGCGCGAGGAGCGCCGCACCGGGCGTTCCGCGCAGATGCTATACGAGGTGCTGGGAGATATCTGGGTGGTGTCGCGCAACCCGTATCTGCAGGATGATCTGCTGGGCAACCGTAAACGCCGCGCTGCACTGATCGGTGCATTGCACCATCGGCTAAACGCGATCGATGAGCGCCGCCAAGCGAATGAAACCGTTGAGC
>JBARHM010000149.1:0-2024 GCA_049799235.1 Gallionella sp. | reverse complement strand
CCGATGCGGTCATCAATGTATGGTGCTTGGTGCTGCCGATCAGATTGATCGCGAGTACTCCGTTAGGTGCTAACCGCTGTTTTGCCAGACGCATCGCTTCGATGCTGAGCAAATGGCCCGGCGTGGTATCACCGTTGAAAACGTCGAGTACCATGAAATCATAGCGCTGCTTGGCATTGATCAGGAAATACCGCGCGTCTTCGACGTGAACCGGGATTGCTGGGTTGAAGCCGAAGTAGCTGCGGGAGATTTCTATCACGGCGGGATCGATGTCAACTACTTCTGTAGCCACGCCTTGTGCTTGGTACCAGGCTGGCACCAGCCCGGCACCCAGTCCGATCACCAGGCAGTTCTTTCCTTCGGGGTTGAGTGCGTAAGGCAGGTATTGCAGCAAATAAGCATATTCATATACCGATTGTCCGTTGCTTACGTCGATACCCCCTTGCACCAGCCCGTCGATAAGTAACTCGCGGTAGTGCACCGATTGAAAGGAATAATCCACCACTTTCAGATTACCGTAAAAGCTGTCGCGGTTGGTGATACGTTCTACCCGGGTTCCGTCCGGCATCACTTTGGTCACATGGGCTTCATGCGGCAGAAAGAACAATGGAACTATCGCCGCAAGCACTGGCACCCACTTGCGGCGGAAGAAGACGAAATAAACCACTCCCAGCGCAATCAGCAATGCCCCGGTCAGCAAAAAGATTTGATTGACTCCAAGGTAAGCAATCAATACGAAGCCTGTGAGAAGCGTACCGATCACACTGCCTATTGTGGAAATCGCGTAGAAGCTGCCGACGGTTCTGCCGATATTGTGCATTTCACGGGCAGCGATCTTGACCACATAGGGTGACACGCAGCCCAGCAAGAACAGTGACGGACCGAATAGCAGGAAGGCGCTGGTCAAAGAACCCCAACGTAAACCCAGCGGCAGGCTCATTTGCAGTATCGGCCCCTTCAAAGCGGGGATCAGAATCTCCAGGATGCCGGATGCCATGATGATACCGTACAACCAGTCCGGAGAGCTTCTGCGGTCTGACCAGTGCCCTCCTATCGCGTATCCAGTGGCGAGTGCGACCATGGTCACTGTAATCAGCGAAGTCCAGACGAACAGGCTGACGCCGAAAAAGGGCCCGATCACGCGCGAACCGAGCACTTCGATCACCATCACCAGCGCGCCACATAATGCCGCAGTAACAATCAGATAAGCGATGAAACCTTTGGAATGTTGCATTGAAAATCCTGAAGAGTGATTTAACAAAAACGCGATTCTACATCAGCAAAGCCCGGATTTCGTGTTTCATACAGTTACGGCGAGCCTCTTACCATTCCAGGGCAAGGAATTGCCGGTCAAAAAGACGGTTTGGACAGAATAGTCAGAGGCTCACCGCTAATCGGATGCATAAAAGTCAGCCTGCTGGCGTGAAGCAGCAATCGCTTCGAACATGCTCCAGCCAAACCTCCATACAAAGTGTCGCCAAGGATAGGGTGTCCGATAGCCGCCATATGCACGCGCAACTGGTGGGTGCGGCCGGTTACCGGTTCCAGCTCGACGCGACTGGTATCTGTGACATCATCGTGTGCCAGCAAACGGAAACGCGTCAGCGAGGGTTTGCCTGACTCGATATCGATCTTGCGCAAGGGGCGGTTCGGCCAATCGGCAATGATGGGCAGATTCACTTCGCCGATTGCTGGATCGAACCCCCCCCGCCACAACAGCCACATAGCGTTTTTGCACTTCACGCCCGCGAAACATCTCTGAAAGCCGTCGTTGCATCAGCGCACCGCGCGCGAACAACATCAGTCCTGAGGTCGGCATGTCCAGGCGGTGCACGACCAGCGCGTCGGGGTATCGCTGTTGAATTCGCGTGGTCAAGCAATCCTGCTTGTCTGCTCCTCGGCCCGGAACAGCCAACAGGCCGGCGTGCTTGTTAATTGCCAGCAGTGCATCGTCAAGGTAGACAAGATCAGGAAGATTACTGCCCGGAAGGTGGTAATTCAAGGTGATGAAATGGATCAAGCAC
>JBARHM010000148.1:0-1787 GCA_049799235.1 Gallionella sp. | reverse complement strand
AAGTGGACATGCAGGGATTTGACCAAGATGCAGTCGAGCAACTCGTGATGACCCCTCCCCCAACCCTCCCCCTAAGGGAGAGGGAGCAATCGTGAAAAACGTAGAACCTGAAAGGAGAGCAACATGTCAGTAAATAAAGTGATTCTGGTAGGGCGCCTCGGCAAGGATCCGGAAACCCGTTATATGACCAGCGGCGAAGCAGTGACCAACTGCACGCTGGCGACCTCCGAAAACTGGAAGGACAAGAGCGGCGAGAAGCAGGAAAAAACCGAATGGCATAACCTGGTGTTCTATCGCCGTTTGGCAGAGATCGCCGGAGAATACCTGAAGAAAGGTTCCCAGATCTACGTCGAGGGTAAATTACAAACCCGCAAGTGGCAGGACAAGGAAGGCAAAGACCGCTACACCACCGAAATCGTGGTTAATGAAATGACCATGCTTGGTGGGAAGCCGTCCGGCGCTGGCAGTTTCGAAGTTGTAGAAAACAAACCTGCAGTTGCTGCATCATCTGGCAGCAAAGCGTCGCCCGCCAAAGCTGCGCCACCAACAAAAGGCGGCTTCGATAATTTCGACGACGATATTCCGTTCTAGCAAACCCCTTAAAACTATAGATGTAAAGTTTTAACCTAAAGCCCCTGTTTGCAGGGGCTTTGTTATTTTCATCATACAAATCCATTGATTCGTGATTTGGGGTCGTTTCCAATCAGGACGAGCGGTATTACAGAAGAGATAGGCGGTATTGCAGGAAAGTGTCAGGAAGTGCAGAGTGCGCTAATTCTGGGTGGTGCATCATGCCTAGACTTGAAACGAGTTGCCGATATCGGTGCTGAGTTGGCTGACATGAAAGGGAGGGATTAGTAATGAGCGACTGGCATTCGTGGTTGTTTTGGCCCGACAGCGTTGCGCTGTCCGTCTTGGGCTTGGCCATACTGGTGATACTGTTCCTGTATGCAGCACGCATGCCGATGCATGGAGTGATCCATTCGGTATGCAATCTGGTCACTCAGTCCGCCCGCTTCATTTCCCGCTGGTTGTTCTTGAGCGCGGAAAACCTGCGTTTGCGCAATCAATCGGTGTTGCTCGCGCATAGCCAGGAAAGCGCGGCTACCTTGATCGATCGGGAATTCGAGCGAGTGACTAATATCATCCGCAAAGACATGCAGGAATTCCCGGCCTTGCAGCGCAAACTGATGGAAGAAGTGACGCGCATCGAGGATGACTATCACAAATGCGGTGAGGTCCCTGCACCCCCTCCGGAATGGGTGAGTGCACTCGAATCGGTCTCGCAGATCAAATCGGGAGGCGATATTCCGCGCAAACTGCTGGAAGACATCAACAAGTCGATCCAGAAGATCCATGACAAGACGGTGGCAGAGTTTAGACGTTCCTATGAAGAGCGCCACAAGATCCTTAAGGGAATGCAGCCATCATGGCGCTCGGTGGAAAAGCTGATCGGCGAGATGGACAAGAAGATGGTCACCCTTAACACCAACGCCAAACAGATCGATGGCCATATGGCCAAATTCGAGGGAATACGTGCCAAGGACAGCAAGACCGAACACGCGCTGACCACGTCCGCGTTCGTTCAATTGGCGATCTCCTCGCTGGTCTTTGTGATCGCGATGGGCGGCGCCTTCATCAATTACAAGCTGATCGCGCTGCCGATGTCGGAAATGGTCGGGGCCAGCGATTACATCACCAACAACCTGAAGACTTCGGATGTGGCGGCCTTGGTGATCATCCTGATGGAAGCGTCGATGGGGCTGTTCCTGCTTGAATCGCTGCGC
>JBARHM010000147.1:0-5720 GCA_049799235.1 Gallionella sp. | reverse complement strand
CTCATCACGAATGATGAATTGCCAATTGCTGTCGGCGGAATGGCCGCCGACAGCTGCACCCCTTGCCGGTGCACCTGCTCCAAGCTTTTCAGTCGTCGCTGGCAAGTGTCTAATCTGGCCAATGTCGCCCGGGAAAACTTCCCTGATATAGTGTATCGGGATAGCAAACATTTGTTTCCCGGCTTCCACCAACAAGGTATGCTGGGTTACCAGCGAAGCCTGGAACCTGAGAATGATTTCGCAACCTTGACCGGGTTCTGAGCTGAGTTCGACCGTTCCCTTGATATTGGCCAGCCGTGTCGCTACAACATCCATTCCGACTCCGCGACCCGATATCTCGCTGACCTCATCTCGGGTCGAAAATCCAGGCAACAGGATCAGACGGGCGAGTTCTGCATTCGTCAGGTGCTGATCAGAATCTATCAGTTGGCGATCTATGGCTTTACTGCGGATGGCGTCGTAATCGAGCCCCTTTCCATCATCGCGGATGGTCACGACTATCCCGGAGCCTTGGCGTGCAAAATTGAGGTCGATGCGCCCTTCGACCGGCTTGCCGGCTGCGGTACGATCCCCGGGAAGTTCAATACCATGATCCACCGCATTCCGTAACAAGTGGAGCAACGGATCGGCGAGTTTGTTGAGCACATCTCCGTCAACCTGAATGTCGCCGCCGCTGATGACCAGATTGGCTTGTTTGCCGGTTTGCACACAGGTTTGTCGTACATTGCGCGTAAGACGCGCAACCAGCGAGTTGACCGGAGAGAGGCGTGTTGAAACGACCTGATGCTGGAGTTCTTTATTGATCTGTGACTGCTGGGTAACTTCGATACGCAAATTTGTCACGCTGCTCTCAAGATTATCCGTCATCTCGCGGGCATCAGCGGTTGCTTCTACCAACGCGCGCGTAGCGCCATGTAATTCGTTGTAGCGGTCCATTTCCAGCGGATCAAAGGATTCGTTTTCGGCGGCATCTGCGCCAAGACCGACCGCAGGGCGAGCGTCTGGCGGCGTACCCCTTGCGGGTGTTGCCGGTGTGAGCGACATCCCGCGCAGCATCACCAGCTTTTCGATATCGACGACGCGTTGTTGCACCACCTGATTATGGGCAAGCAGCAACTTTGCCCGGCCGGTCACATTAGAAACCAGCGATTCGAGCCGCGCGATCTTGGTCGTCATCTCGCCTATCAGGCGATACATTTCATCCACGGTATTCACAGAAACACGCAAAGTGGCCTGTGCTTCACTTTCCGGCGCAGGTGCAGCAGGAGCCTCAGGTTTTACGGCATCCGACTGGGCAGTGGCAACCTCAACGACTGCGTCGTCGGCCATGCTCTCGATATCGCCAGACTTCACTTTGTTGACCCACGCTACGATTTCGTTCAGCACTTCGAGCGCGTTCTCCGGCGCGCTCTCGTCACCGCGCAGGAAACCAACCATCTGCGCAAGGCAATCACTTGCCGCAACCAGCGCTTGCCCAAGCGCGCGGGGAGGCTTTACCGGGTTTTGTTCGAAGTACTCGAGTACATCTTCGGTGTGGTGCCCGAGCGCAGCAATGCCGCGAATCCCGACAATATTGGCCGAACCCTTGAATGAATGAGCGATGCGTTTGGCACTGCGCATATCACTTGCATCCGCAGAGCCTGCGGCAATCTTGGAAGTCAGTGCCGCAAACGTCTCAAGGTTGTTCGGGGCTTCTTCTATAAACGCATTGTAGACTTCGGGATCGACGGTATCGGACACAGCCAGCGACACGTCCGCGCTGGTTACACTGACCGCTTCGTCTGCCTTGGCAAGCTGTGCCATCAATTCTTCCGGCACAACCGGCTGGGCAGTAAGGCCTATTAAAATCTTGCGTCCGTGACTTGCATCGGCAGGTTGTCCGAAGGCCGGGCTCGATAAATACTCGGCAAGCGCCATGGAGACATCCAAATCGGCTGGCTTCTGCAAATATTCGTCGACCAGCGCAGGCCAGACGGCAAGATGCTTGGCCGCCTGCGCACGCGCTTCTCCTTGCAGAAGGGCGAACCCGGGCAAGATCCCGTTCAGAGCAGCGCACCATGAACTCAAGCCGGGCATGCCTATCAGTTCCGCCGTTTGGCCGATACGCTCCAGCTGAGTGGCATATTCTTCCAGCGAGTTTATCAAAGCCGGATCGTCGCCTGCCGCGGTTGACAGCGTGTTTATCCACCGCTCCATGTCAGGAGCGGTTTGCGACAGTTCCCTGCGCATTTCGGTTAGAAAAGGTGTGAGTGCTGAGATGGTCATGGCTGGTCGATTTCCCGTGCCATGTGTCGTGTATCGGTTCCGCTCGACATCAGCATCCTGACCGTTACACCACGACCGGCGGCAGCTTGAACACCGATACCGATTCCATCAGCTTCTTCGAAGCGGAAACAAGGCTGGCTGCACTCTGATTTTGCGCAGCGAGCTGCTCGGCTGTTTTTGCCGTGAACTGGGTGATTTCGTCTGCTGCCGAGCGCAACGATTCGGCAATTTTGGTCTGTTCGGCCGAGCTGCTCGCAATCGTGGCAACCAATCTCACCAACCGCGCGGTGGCTTCATGCGTCTCGCGCATCCTTTCACCGGCGTTATGCGCCAGCTCGGACTCCTTGACCACTTGATCGATGGTCTTGTTCACGGTTGCAATGGTGTCGTTCGTCTCGACCTGGATGTTCTGCACCAGATTGGCGATCTGTCCGGTCGCCTGGCGCGAATTCTCGGCCAACCGCTGAACTTCTTCGGCCACAACAGCAAATCCGCGTCCTGCTTCACCCGCCATCGCTGCCTGCATCGCTGCATTCAGCGAAAGCACGTGGGTGCGCTCGGAAATGGTGTTGATCAGATTGACGATCTGGGAAATTTCCTGGGAACGTTCGCCCAGCCGCTTGATGCGTTTCTCCATCTCGGAAATGGTTTCCCGAATCAGGCTCATACCGCTCAATGTCGCCTGGACTGTCTGCATCGCGCTCTCGGTGGACTCGGTAGCTTCCGCCGCCGCCCGGCTCGAATCGCGTGCGAATATGGCTACCTCGTTTATGGAGGCCATAGCCGTTTCCAGGTTGGATATCAGCCTGACGACGATCACGTCTTCCTCTTTGGCCATGTCGTTCACCACATCAGACTGTTGTTTCATTCGCTCGGAGGCATGCTCCACCACTCCTGCAATCCGGGTCACATGATGCAACACAGTCGCCGTGACATCAGTCAACTGGTTGATGGCGTCACCCAGGGTGCCGATGATATCCTCGGTCACCGGCGCCCTGATTGTCAGGTCCTTCTCGGACAACGCCCCCATCGCGGTAAACAATCCGATCACGGAGTTGTTGAGCCGCTCGTTCTCGGTTGCGGCATCACTGAGCGTGGATAACCGGTCATCAAGCAGCTTGTCGAAAGCACGTCCCACGTTATCAAACTCATCCTTGGTGCGGAGATTCACGCGCACTTCGTAGGCACCCGCATTGACCTTGCCGATCGCTTTCAGCAATTGGCTCAGCGGATTTACAATGCCCTTGTAAATGTAATAAGCAAACAATGAAACAATAATCAATGCTGCGGCTATCACCGCGATTGCGATGTCGCGTGCGCGCAGCGATGCGGCATCGGCAGCCCGTTTCGAGCCAGTCATATCTTCGGCAATCAGTTTGCTCACATCTCTCCGATCAGATTTCAAGGTGTTGAACAAATCATTGAACGCGCTGAATTGCGCTTCAGCACCGGCACTGCTCGTCATTGCCAATGCGGCGATATTCAGAGCGGACTGGGAGTATGCTTGCTCGTCAGCGCGAACGATAGCGGTCGCCTGGCGGACCTGTTCCGTAAGCGCAGCCGGATTCCTGATGTTGGCAGACTTGTCGGTCAGATCATTGAGATGTTCCTTCAAATCCTTTTGAGCCTGTTCATTGGCCAACGTATCCCCCCCTTTGGCCACGCGCAGAATTTGCAGCACGTCGGCACGCACAGCATGCTCGGCAAGATCCGTACGGAGCTGAGTGTTCATCGTGTCAAACCTACCTTGTGCGTCTGCGACGGCTCCACTGAACACAACATAGCCATAATACCCGGCGGCGCTCACCAGAACGATGGACAGCAGCGAAACAAAACTAAATCCCAGCAATTTGGCGCGAATGGTTGCAAACATGACTTTCTCCTGAATACCGATCAGAGCTGCTCTGCGTAGTCTACCGCGTTGTCGATATACGTAATATTGCTATCGAAGCCACTGGCGAATTTGACTTGCCTGAGATCGATGAAAAAACCGCCGGAGCTCTGATCAATAGACTTCGAATATTCGACGACGTTTCCAACATGAATTTGCTCCGCTTCGGTGCGACATTCAGCCAACTTGAACGGCAAACGCAATCCCGACACCTGGGACGGCAAAAATCGTCTATCAGAATGGCAGTGATAAGTCTGCGTTACATCCATATATATCTCCTAATTTGCGTAATGTATAAACCAGCCTAATTCATTCACGAAATTATTATTGTAATTATCAGTTGTCAGATGCGCGGCAATTTTAATTTCAACGACATGAACAAGCGAATCAGCCATGTTACCCATAGCATGGACAAAGGCTGATATTATCAAGCGGCAGACGTGTCAACTTGCAGTACCGCAGTGAAAAGCTTTTCGAAATCAACATCGATCCAGATATCTTTTCCTTCCCTATAGGCCGCTCTGGCATGTGTTGCTATCGGATGCTCAATTTCCGCAAGGCGGATCTCATCTTCCTGAACAAACTTCTTTCGCTCCGGCAAGCTCTCTATGATCAGACCGATGGCCCCGTCTCCCCGGCCACAGGTAAGCAACCAGGCAGTAGCTGCACGTTTTTGTGGTTTCCCGAATAACACTGATAAATCCACCACAGGCATCACCCGACCATGGCTGTTCACCAGGCCGATGATACCTGTGGGAGCCCCGGGCAATCGGAACAAAGGAGGAATCACAGATACCTCGCTAGTTGCGTCCAAACTTACCAGCAACTTCAAATCACCGATGCGAAACCCACGTCGATGTATTTGCCGCGCAGCATCGGCTTCCATCAACAGTCTCGCTGCGATATCGGCAGCCACCTGGGCCTTCAAGGCATCAATGTCGACTGTTTTATCAGTAACCTTGTTAGGCATATTTCATCATTACGAGTTTATCGGACGCTGACCGGAATGGAACCGATGCATACAAGGTAAAGTTAAAGTGTTTTGCAAGATTCCATTTCTGTCTTCCCTTTGCATTGCCGGGCGCTCCGATTCAGTGAGACGTGTATAGTTAAAGCTGCCTGGTTACTTGCCAGTGTTGCTCCGACTCCCTGCAAAAGCAACCAGACTGAAAACATCAAAACAAGCTGATTGCCTCCAATATTGCCTCCCGGTTGACCGGTTTGGGCACGAAACCGCTACCGCCCTGCATTTTTGCCCATGCCTGATCAGCCTTCTGGCTTTTGCTGGAAACAAATACTACCGGGATATCCTTGGTGGCAGGATCCTTTTGCAATTCCCGCATCACCTTGTATCCATCCATGTCGGGCATCAGAATATCAAGGAATATAAGGTCGGGTACTTCGGATTTGGCATACTGTATGGCATCTTTGCCGTTGGTCGCGAACACGACATTGATATTCGCGTCGTTCAGAATTTTTCGAAGTGCGCTGAGTTCTGCGGCAGAGTCATCTACGCATAAAACCTTGCGGACTGTCATGGTTGCCCTTGGCTAGTTTCGGGTTG
>JBARHM010000146.1:0-5308 GCA_049799235.1 Gallionella sp. | reverse complement strand
GTGGCTCATAGTATGCGCCGTTATACTCAGCAAGCATCGGAACACGCCGCACCATGCCGTCAAAGTCCACCTTGGGATTGAAGTGACCGGCACTGGCGGCGGCTTGCTGTAGTTCGGAAAGATTGGCTCCATAGCCGTTCCATGCAATGAAACCTATCGGCCGCCCCTTGAATGAACCGGCCCGAAAACTCGGTTCGGGAAGTTCACCCGAAACACGCTTGTCTTTTTGATTGGTAAAATAATATCCCAATACCACCTTGCGGCCCCTCATCTTGTCGGCGAACATTTTGTCGTACTCGAGCTGGGGCTGAATCTGATTAAGAACAGTTTGAAATTGCGGGACATTCCTGAGCTGGTTTTGCGCCAGCCTCTGCAACACTTTAAGTCCCGAGCTGTCATCCTTTTCGGCAAAAACAACGTCGAAACCCACAACCGCGACACCATATTTATCGAACAGCTTGTCCATCAACAGCGCCAAGCGATCCCGTCCCCATGGCCAGCGTCCCTCTTCCTTGAGGCTTTTTTCGTCTATATCCAGTATGACCAGACGCTCATCCACGGTGCGCGGCATGGTCAGCCGCAAACTGTAATCGTATAGGTTCTCTGAAAGTCGATCGACAAAACCCAAACTGTAAAAGCGCGCGGCGTTACCGACGAAAACCAGGACGATCAGCAGCCCAAGGCCGATCAAGATCGAGTTTTTATTCACGACGCGGCCATAGGCAGGGGACAGAAAAGACAGGACAGAAGAGAGAAGCATTGTCGCGGTTGTGCCGCGTCACCGAAAAACGTGCCGCGTGGAGGCACACAATAATCTGTCATCTGTCTTCTGTCCTCTTTATTCTGTTACCCCTTGAAATAGAATTCCATTTTGATACCTGCCAGTTCTATCACATCGTGGTCATTCAGCTGATATGCCTGATTGGTCAGTGCCTTGCCGTTGACCAGCGGGAATTTTGCCCCTTCGACATGGGTGATGAAGAAACCTTGCGGACGTCGGGTAAGCACCGCTACCTGTAAACCCGGCTTCCCCAAAGTGGTGAGGTTCTTTACCAGTTCGAGTTCCTTGCCGGCATTCGCCCCGGTCAATATTTGCACCACAGCGACCTTGGCGGCATCGCCTTGAACTGCAGGTTTGGTGGCTGCCGGTGAGGCAGGCTTTGCAGCAGGCGCAGGAGTGTCAAACTTGCCGGTTTTTTGTGACAGTTCGTCAACTACAGGCTGACCCGACTGGGCTGGGGTTTTCATTGTGCCGGCCTTTGCCGCAGGAGGCTGACCGATCGGACCGCGCATCACCATGGTTCTCTCAAAATCGGCAGAGGTGGTCTGGGTGATCTGATCGTTGATGTACTTCAATTTATGTTTGCCGATCTCTATCACGTCATTGTTTTGCAGAAAGTGTTTTTTGGTTGGAACGCCATTCACTTCCAGTCCATTGGTGCTGTCCAGGTCTTCCAGGAACGAATCATGCATGATCGTGACGACTGCGGCATGTTCTCCGCTTACCGCAAGGTTGTCGATGATGATGTCATTGTGATCCTTGCGCCCGATGGTCATGCGCTCCTTGTTCAGGGGATATTCCCTGAGTACCGCGCCATTCATGCTGAGTATTAATTTTGCAGCCATAGTCGTGATCCCCGTACTAATTATTTCTTGATCCAATTAAGCATTCTTGCAAACCAGTTGCCCCGTGCGGCAAATCTGCCTTTAACCTTCACCAGTATCACCGAAACATTGTCGCGACCGCCGTTATCGTTAGCCATTTGAATCAATTGTTCAATAGCCAGCGGTAAATTGCCCTGCATCGCATATATCGTGGATTGTATATCTTCATCCTCCACCATATCATTGAGTCCGTCAGAGCAAAACAGATACACGTCACCGACCTGCACGTCATGCACATGGATTTCAGTATTCACTTTTGCATCGATTCCGACCGCGCGAGTCACCAGATTCTTGTTTTTGGACAGACGCGCATCCTCGACGCTGATCATCCCGCTATCGATCTGTTCACGCAACAAAGAATGATCCCGGGTGAGCGCTTCCAGAGTCTCGCCACGCAATCTGTAGAGGCGTGAATCGCCCACGTGTGCCACTGCGACACGATTGTCATAGAACAGTCCGGCAACGACGGTCGTCCCCATCCCCGCGTACTGCGGCTGACTTTGCGCGGCATAATAAATCGAAGCGTTGGCCCGTTGTATGTTGTCGCGCAACAGCAACACACCATACTCATCGCCGGTTTCTTCATCAAGCAGTGTAGGACTGACATTCTGCAAACTCTGACTGACTTCCGTCGTCACCACCGAAACAGTAATCCCGCTAGCCACCTCGCCCGCATTGTATCCGCCCATGCCATCGGCCAGTACAACAAGACCACATGAAGTCTCACACGCGACACTATCTTCATTGTGCGAGCGAACCATACCCGGATGAGTTTGACAGATCATTTCCAGTGCATCTTGTACTTTCATAGTTACCCCTGTTGCGCTGCAGCACATCGCCGAAGAGCCTCGGCCATTTCTGCGCCAGTGGCATAGCGATCCTCTATCCGTTTGGCCATCGACCGGTCAATGATGGCCACCAAACACGCTGGCAAATCAGGTTTGACACTCAGAATGTCGATGTGCGGTTCGTTTGCGATACGGTACATCAGTTGCGCCAACGAATCTCCCACGAACGGGAGCTTACCACAAGCCAATTGATACAAGCTTGCGCCCAGCGAGAACAGGTCGGAACGACCCTCAATCTTCTTGCCGGCCAATTGCTCGGGCGACATGAATGACGGTGTACCCAACACCAAACCGGTTTTGGTTCTGCTCGAATCGGTGATGCGTGCGATTCCGAAATCAGTCACCTTGACAGTATCGGTCTCAGGGTCATACATGATGTTGGCCGGCTTGATATCGCGATGCACCACGTTCTGTTTGTGCGCATAATCCAATGCGTCTGCGACACTGGCGATGATGCTCATCACCTTGGGCAGCGGCAATAGATTACCCGGCCTGGTGTGGGGCGCCAAATCCTTGCCTTTGAGGAACTCCATCGCGATATAGGCCAGATCATGCTCTTCTCCAGCATCATAAATCGACACAATGTTCGGGTGATTCAGGCGACCGGCTGTTTCAGCTTCGCGGAAGAATCGCACTTTGACATCCTGCAGTTCATCTGCCTCGAACTCTTCCGACAGGGCCAGGGTTTTGATCGCTACAGTGCGCCCGATCTTGGGATCTTTGCCGTAATACACCACGCCCATCGCGCCCTTGCCCAACTCCTTCTCGATCTCATATCGCCCCAGCATGGGTTTGGACATGCCAGACTTGTTCATGACTATGGTACTGGCAATGCTCCGCCCTCCGCCGAGGATCATCGTTTCAGCCATGGCGCGCGTCTGCACCAGGCGATTCTCCAGATCGCGGAATTTCGGGTTATAGTCGGACATGTAGCGGAACACGGACTCCGCCTTGTTCATCTGGCGCTTTCTTTCGTAGTCCAGCCCGAGGTTATAGAGAACCTCCATCAGACTGTCGTCGATCGGCACTTTACGGAACTTGTCAAACGCCATATCCAGCTGCCCTTGTCCCTGGAAAGCCAGACCGAGCATACGATTGCTTTCAGCGGACTCGGCATCGGATATCTGCTTGCCCCTCTCGGTCATCAGGAACCGCTTGGTTGTGAGCAGCAAATGCCATACCAACAGCAAGCTGGCTGGCAACATCAGCTGCAACCACATCGCTTGCGAAGTCATAAGCACAAAATGTGTGGACAACAACGCTGCGAACAGCACACCGGTCATCAGTGCGGCAACGCCTGCATTCATGCGCGGCAGCAATAAAATCAAATATAGCGCAATCAGCAGGAAGACAGCCATCTCTGCCATACCTCCCCACTGAGGCGAGACGAAATAATCTCCCCTGAGTATGCTCGACACCGAATGCGCCAGAATCTGTACCGGCGCCATGCCCGGCCCGATCGGCGTCACCTGAATGGAGCCCACACCGGCAGCAGACGCCCCTATCAGTACGATCTTGTCTCGATATTTCTCCGCCGGTATCTTGCCACTCAGCACATCGTAGAAAGAATCCACGGGAAACGCCGGGCGTCCGTCGTGATCCTTATAAAAATAGGTATGCATCTGCAAATCAGGATCGGTGGCGATCTTCTGGATACCAAGCTGCACTCCCTCCCCCAGCCTGACCCGGATATCACCAGGTTCCAGATTCAGGCTCTTGGCCGCCAGCATCAATGACAGTGAGGGATAATACTGGTCATAATAGCCGACCACCAGAGGTTCGGTGCGCACCGCACCATCCACATCGGGGAAACTGTTGAGATGGCCGATCGCCAGCGCGTTGCTGCCCAACAGCGGGATCGGGGGCAATACGCTCTGTGCCTCCAGCGACGAAACAAACGAATCACCTGTAGTTTTCACGTCGAGCAGATTGTCGCGCTGCATATAATCCGGCACCTGCTTGTCAGGGTTGCCTTGTGGTCCACCCAACTCAAAGAACATGCCGAGCAAAACGTTATTCGCCCTGGCCATGCTGTCGCTGAGCTTCTGGTCGTTATCGAGACTCTCCAAAGCTTCCAGCAGCAACGCATCCAGTTGTTCTATTTCAGCTTTATGCACCGGGTCTTTGGTGTTGCGGAGTGACGAGAAGGCAATCAGGTCGGCTATCTTGTTGATATACACAAGACCCGCATCGACTTGCGGCTCAAAGAAGAAAACCGTATAACCCACGACCTTCGCATGACCCACAGCCAGGATATCGACCATTTTGGCATGTATGGCGCGGGGCCATGGCCAGCGTCCGAGATTGGCGATGCTTTGGTCATCGATCGCGATCACCGCAATCTTGTCGCTCGGTGTGCGCAGCGAGGCCAAAACTCCCAGATCATACGCCTTGCGCTCCAGACTCCGCATCAAATCACTGTTCGCACCGAACAGAAATACCAGCGCTACCAGCAAACCGACAAACCAGTCCGATTTCCAGAACGACATTTTTTTCATGTTATTCCATATCTAACTGCTTGCCTATCAACAAGTAACCAGCCAACAAGTCACATAAGCGATATTAAGGTATTTTGCTAAATCAGGCCACAATCCTTTTGATTCTTCTCATTCTACTTAAATTTCCACTGTCATTCGGGGCACTCTAAACAAGCTGACGGCCGGCTCACTTCACCAGCAGAACCGGACATTCTGCAAGATGCAGGACCTTGTTCACCACCGACCCCAGCAACAGCGTTTTCACCGCCCCCTGTCCCTGTCTGCCCATCACTATCTGGTCCGCACCCTGTTCATGGG
>JBARHM010000145.1:0-1696 GCA_049799235.1 Gallionella sp. | reverse complement strand
TCGCGGATCTCGACGACCTGCTGTGCTCAGGTCTCGTTGTTGCGAGTCGCAAGAGTTATCGACACTTCATCCGGCATAGGTTAGCTTTGGTGCGAAGAGTTGGCAGGAAGCGTGGTTCCGTGTACCGCACAAGCGGAGCCTTCGGAACAGCACAGTTGCCCTGGGTGGGGTGTACCTGGGGGCGCGGATGTTCGCATTTCGCTTTGTGCACCGACGGCCGAACCGAAGCGGGCAAGAGGCTCGCGGTCCGAGGAATGCTTTGATGGACTGAGGTGGGAAAATGTTACGGTTTGTCTGAATTCACACTCGTGCCGATGACCAACCAAAGCTTGAGATGAAGGTGCGGTGATGCAAGAGCCTTCTGCCACATCACCGCAGATCAATTGGACGCTGTTTCTCAAACCGCCACGGGCAGGTTAGTTGGCCGGCTCGGCTTTACGCTGTCGAAACCGCTGAATAACTGGGCCGCCTTCCTCAATTTTGTAGTCGGCGGGAACTTCGAAAAGCGAACGGGATTGTTCGCTGCGATTGATCCCTGTTAGGCGATAGGTCGTTTCACCCATTCGCGGATCGCTATGCTTGGACATCACAACGGCTTGCAACTCGGCTGAAAACCAGCTTTCGGAAACCACCTGGATCGGCAGTTCGTTGCCAACCTGACCGGCCGGGATCGTCATGATTGTCCGTGTACCCTCAGCTTCGACGCCTTCAATCACGCGCTTTCCCAAAGCTTCGGTCTCCGGCTTAGGGAGTGGACTCTCAAAGGTCCCCGATGCCTGGAAAGCGATGGTCTCGCCCGGCCCGGCGATACGGCGTTCAAACCGCATGGCCTGATGGGGTGCAGACGCAATCGCCGCAGTGAACTCCCCTTTGCCGGTTGGAACTACGATCTTTCGCGCCGTGCGATCCTTCGGATTCAGGATGTAGTGAACACCTGCCACGGAGTCATCAATGAAAATCGTCTGTGGCGCATCGCCGGATGCGGCCCAGGGTCCAATGGCGCTCAGCGTCTGTTCGCGCCGCGTACGGCCTTCGCTATCTCGAAAGACACTGGCACTCGACTTGCGCTGAATCCGATTACCATCGCTCAGTGTCTGCGTAGACTCGGTCACGGCTTCTGCGGCGTAGGGCGCGCCCTTGACGGGCTTGCCGCCAAAGCTCATTTCCGACGCAATCCAGCCAAAATTGCCACCATCGAGCGGTCCGGTAACGACATCCGGACCAAATAGCATGCGCACGCCCGGAGTTCCCGGAGCGGGAGCCCGTTGAATCAGAACGTCCGTCTCCACATGAACCGGATCCTTCGCCTTGGCGGGTTCTTCCGCGACTACGGCGACAGCGGCAGCCAACAATAAAACTGCAGGGATGAAAACGTTTTTAGTCATCATTCGCTTATTTCCTTTCTTGATTGGAGTGATTCACAACAAAGCCCGTTTATCTACTGGTGCGCCAGCTTCTGTGGACTGCCCGCTTCATCTTCATAACTTGTCACTCCCTGACAAAACGTACCGCCAAGGCCCTACCATCCTCACCCAACATGACATCCGCCTGCACGGGTTCGCGCGCCCGCTCCATATTCATGGGCAACCCGAAAACCTGCAGCGCCGATCGTGGCAGCTTCACACGGACAAACTGCCGCTGCTCCGACGGAAACAGGGGTCCGGTCGCCATGAAGGGAATAAATTCTGTTTCGAAG
>JBARHM010000144.1:0-5168 GCA_049799235.1 Gallionella sp. | reverse complement strand
CACGGATCCATGAAGCCTATGACACGCTGCATTCGATAGGGCGCATAAATTGTCAGCACGGCAAACAACAGTGGCAGGGAAACGACCAAACCGGCGAACACCGCAAGATTGAAACCGCCCAGCCACAAAGTAGCCAGCGCAATGGCACAAATCACCACTAACGCACCCATGTCAGGTTCTAGCAGCAACAGGGTCCCGATCAGCGCCATCACCACCAGCATCGGGACAAAGGCTTTGATGAACAGATGTTTGATCTTTCCCTTGCGCACCGTGTAATCGGCCGCATACAGGACCGCGAGGAGCTTCATCAACTCGGACGGCTGCAGATTGATGAAGAACAGCGGTAACCATCGACGGCTGTGATTCACCTCACGTCCGATACCCGGGACCAGCACCAATACCAGCAATGCCACCCCAAGCACGAACAAATAGGGAGCGTAGCGCTGCCAGTTCTGCACCGGCACCTGAAATGCAAACAACCCGGCAGTTAGCCCAATTGCGATGTACATGCCATGGCGGAACAAATAGTAAGAAGGCTGGAAACCGGTGAATTTGTTGGCCTCCGCTGTGGCTATCGAGGAGGAATACACCATCACCAAGCCAAGCGCGAGCAGCCCTGTCAATACCCAGATCAGTAATTCGTCGAACTGCGCATGAGTTGGTCGAATCCTTGTCTTGACTGCGGAAGGGTGGGGATAAAATCTCCGGGTACCCGTCAGCTGTGACGATCTTGCCCGGCCCTGCGCCGGATGAAAACCGTGTGCAAAGCGAGCCTTTTCGGTTGCTGCGGCAAGACGGGATCGGACTAGTGAGACCACGATTTCTCCTTCGTCAGTCTGTGCACAGCCTCGACATACACCTCGGCACGATGCTCGTAGTTGCGGAACATATCGAAACTGGCACAAGCCGGCGACAGCAGGACTGCATCGCCATTTTGCGCCAGTCGTGCCGCAAGTTGCACCGCGTCATTCATATCCACTGCATGCAGCACATCCACACCGGAACCATTCAGTGCAGACGCTATTAGCGGTGCATCACGTCCGATCAGCACCACTGCGCGTGCGTGTTGAGCCACCACCGGATTAAGCGGTGTGAAATCCTGGCCTTTGCCTTCACCGCCGGCAATCAATACCGCCTTGCATCCCAATCCCCTCAGTGCCGCGATGGTCGCACCGACATTGGTACCCTTGGAATCATCGTAGTAAGTAATGCCATCAATCTCCGCCACGCGCTCCACGCGATGCGGAAGCCCTTTGAAGCTGCGCAATGCTTCAAGCAGCACAGGCATCGGAAAATCTATTGCCGTGCTCAGTGCCAATGCGGCCAGCGCATTTGCCACGTTATGCATTCCAACCAGCTGCAACTCGCTGGCCTTGAGCAATCGCTGATTACCTTGCATCAACCAGATCTCTCCATCAACGCGCTCTATACCGAAATCACTTTCTGTTTCTGGCGAATTCAGGCCGAACGTGATGATCTTGCAATTTTTGCGCGCCATGTTCATGCTGCGTTCGTCATCTCGGTTCAAAACCTGCACGCTGCAGCCGGAAAAGATTCTCGCCTTGGCGGCGATGTATTCAGCCATATCTGCATAACGATCAAGGTGGTCTTCGCTGATGTTCAGCACCGTCGCTGCATCGGCATTCAGGCTATAGGTGGTTTCCAACTGGAAGCTGGACAGCTCCAGCACCCAAACTTCCGGCTGTTTCACGCCACGCTCCAGCACCACGTCCAGCACTGCCGGAGAGATGTTTCCTGCCGCAACTGCATCCTTTCCGGCTGCCTTGCACAGATGTTCGACCAAGCTGGTGACGGTGGTCTTGCCGTTCGCTCCGGTGATTGCAAGAATGTGCGGACGGTTATCCTTCGGCAAGGATTGCGCGAACAATTCAATGTCCCCCACCACCTCGATTCCCCGTGCGACTGCCCTCGCCACAGCAGGATCGCGCAACGGAACCCCCGGGCTGATGGCAATCAGCTCGATGCCGTCAAACAGCGCATCGTTGAAATTCCCGCAGTAGATTTGTCCGGCGGCAACATACTGTCCGATCTCAGCCAAACCCGGCGGCGCGCTGCGGGTGTCGGCTACGCGCAGTCGTGCACTTTGTGCGCTGAGCCAGCGCACCATGGACAACCCGGTTTCACCGAGTCCGAGCACCAGCACCGATTTGTCTTTATGTTGTGTCATCTCGGCTTGAAAATCGCCAGTCCCGGCAATATCGTTTGCTGTCGCCACAACGTTCGCTGTGCTCATACGAGTTTCCCCAGCCACTTGCGTGTTCAGCTTTTTCATTTGGCCCTCCACGATCATCTCAACTTGAGGGTCGCCAGACCCAACAAGACCAGCAAAATAGTGATGATCCAGAATCTCACCACGACTTGAGTCTCTTTCCAGCCTTTCAATTCATAATGGTGATGCAGCGGCGCCATGCGGAACACGCGCTTGCCAGTGAGCTTGAACGAGGCCACCTGGATCATCACAGAGACGGCCTCGACTACAAAAACCCCGCCCATGATCAACAGCACAAGTTCCTGACGCACGATCACTGCCACTGTTCCGAGAGCCGCTCCAAGTGCCAGTGCACCAACGTCACCCATGAACACCTCGGCGGGATAAGCGTTGAACCACAAAAATGCCAGACCCGCGCCGGAAATCGCTCCGCAGAACACCGCCAGCTCCCCTGCGCCGGGGATATATGGAATTCCGAGATATTTCGAGAACACTACATTGCCCGCGACATAGGCGAAGAGCGCCAGCGCGCCGCTCACCAACACAGTGGGCATGATCGCCAATCCGTCCAATCCATCGGTCAGGTTGACCGCATTACTGGTACCGACAATGACAAAATAAGTCAGCGTGATGAACAGCACTGCGGGAAGGGGGAACACCAGCAACTTGAAGAACGGCACGATCAGCTCGGTATGGGCAGGGAGGCTGGCACTGTTCCACAAATAGAACCCGATGACCAAAGCGATGATGGACTGCCAGAACATTTTTGCTCTGGCCGACATACCCTTGGGATTGCGATTCACTACCTTGCGGTAGTCATCCACCCAGCCGATCACTCCGAAACCCAGCGTGGCAAGCAGTACCACCCATACATAATGGTTGCGCAAGTCACCCCACAGCAAGGTAGTGACCGCAATCGAGATCAGAATCAGCGCACCGCCCATGGTTGGCGTACCGGACTTCACCAGATGCGTCTGCGGTCCGTCGCTGCGAACCGATTGACCGATCTTGTAGGCGGTCAGTTTGCGTATCATTTTCGGCCCGACCAGAAATGATATCCCCAGCGCTGTCATAGCCGCCAATACGGTACGCAGCGTGATGTAATTGAACACGCTGAAGAACCTTACGTCCTGAGCCAGCCATTGCGCAATTGCTAAGAGCATGATTCCTCCTGCAGTCGTGGCGGATCATTAATTTCTCCGGCTTCCAAATATTGCACCACGCGTTCCATTTTCATGAAGCGTGAGCCTTTCACCAGCACAGTGGCGCTGCCGTCCAATTCCTTTTCCAGAGCGTCCTGCAAATCTTCGATACTTTCAAAGTGCCTCCCGCCGCTACCGAATTCTCTTACTGCATTGGCGCTTAACGCGCCCAGAGCAAATAGCCTGTCGATACCGGCTTGGCGCGCTTCTCTCCCCGTTTCTGCATGAAGGGATTCGGCTCGCTCACCCAATTCGCCCATGTCTCCAAGCACCAGCACCCTTTTGCCGGCGGCTCTTGCCAATACTCCGATCGCGGCACGCAGCGAGGCAGGGTTGGCGTTGTAAGTGTCATCGATGAGGGTCGCTCCGCGCTTGGCCGACTTGAGCTGCATGCGTCCGGCCACTCCGCCGAATCTTTCCAAACCGGCCGCGATGGTTTCCAGCGGAATTTTCAACGCTATTGCGGCAGCGGTCGCTGCCAAAGCATTGCATGCATTGTGTGCACCCGGCACTTGCAAATCTGCGGTGAAATTTCCCTGCGGAGTACGCACCTCTATCTGCAAGCCGAATTCTTTCGGATGCCATCGACCTGACACGTCTGCTTGCTGGTTCAGGCCGAATTCCAGCAACGGGTGAGCACCCACGAGAGTTCGCCACAACGGCGCAGATTCATCGTCTGCGTTGATGATCGCCGTACCATTTGCTTGCAGCCCGGCAAAGATTTCCCCTTTTGCCCTAGCCACCGCCTTTACTGAACCCAAACCTTCCAGGTGCGCAGTACTGGCGTTATTCACCAGCGCCATATCAGGGCAGGCTATGCGTGTCAGATAATCGATCTCTCCGGGATGATTCATGCCCATTTCGATCACGGCATAACGATGCTGCCTGCCCATTTTCAGCAGGGTCAGCGGCATACCGATGTCGTTGTTGAGATTTCCCGTGGTCGCCAGCACCGCAGCCTCGTTGCCGGCCGCTGCACGCAGGATTCCCGCCAGCATTTCCTTAACGGTGGTCTTGCCGTTGCTGCCGGTTATCGCCACCAGCGGAATATCGAATTGCCTGCGCCAATAAGCTGCAAGCTGCCCCAATGCAAGACGAGTATCTTCCACGACCAGGAGCGGGATGACAGCACTCACCTGCTCCTTGCCCAGCACCGTTTTTTGCCCTTTTATACTGTTCGCATTCACCATTGCCGCGGCTGCACCGTGGCTTGCAGCCTGCGCAATAAATTCATACCCGTCGAAATGTTCGCCCCGCAACGCGATGAACAAGTCGCCATGCGCCAACTTCCGGCTGTCACTGCACACGGCGGTAAAAATCACATCCTCGCCAACGAACCTGGCATTCAATGCTTTCGCAGCTTGTGAAAGCCGCATCATGCGCAACCACCTGCCCGCCATGACTGCAACACCTGTTGTGAGATTGTTACATCGCTGAACGGATGCTTTACACCGTTAATCTCCTGATAATCCTCATGGCCCTTGCCCGCTATCAGCACTGTATCGATTTGCTTCGCACGATTGATGGCACGCTGCATCGCCGCAGCGCGCTCCACGATGATCTCGTGGTTATCGCCGCTCATGCCGCCGACGATCTCCGCAATTATTTCTTGCGGATCTTCGCTGCGCGGATTATCCGAAGTGACGATGCACCAGTCGGAAAATCGCTCTGTGACTTTTCCCATCATCGCGCGCTTGCCACGATCGCGATCGCCGCCACAGCCGAATACGCAGATA
>JBARHM010000143.1:0-4814 GCA_049799235.1 Gallionella sp. | reverse complement strand
ACGGTGACCTCGGTATGATCACCAGCACGGATGTCCTTATCGCGTTATCCTATTCCGGAGAGAGTCAGGAATTGATGGCTATTGTGCCGGCAATAAAACGACAAGGCGCCAAGCTCATCAGCATGACCGGCAATCCTTCATCCAGCCTTGCAAAGGTTGCCGATGTGCATCTCAATTCGGCAGTTGACAAGGAGGCATGCCCGATGGGTTTGGCTCCCACTGCCAGCACCACCGCGGCCCTGGCGCTCGGTGACGCGCTGGCGGTGGCGTTGCTGGATGCAAAGGGATTCGGTGCTGACGACTTTGCCCTCTCGCATCCGGGAGGCAGTCTGGGACGGCGGCTGCTCACCCGCGTAAGCGATATCATGCGTAGCGGCGAACGCATGCCGATGGTCAGGGAAAACGCGATGTTGGGCGACGCGATCCTGGAAATCTCGAAAAAAGGCGTGGGCATGACCGCCATCGTGGATGCCGAACGGCATGTGCTGGGTATCTACACCGACGGCGACCTGCGCCGCACGCTGGCAAGAAAACTGGATTTCAATACCACATCGATCAGTAGCGTGATGTCTGCCAACCCGCGTTGCATCAGCCCCGATAGCCTTGCCGCCGAAGCGGTGCAACGGATGGAGCAATTCAACATCAGCCAGATGCTGGTGGTGGATGAGCAAAACAAGCTGGTCGGTGCGCTCAATATGCACGACCTGTTGCACGCCAAAGTGATTTAGGAGGACCAACATGTCGACCAGCCGTGCAAAATTGATACGCCTGATAGCTTTTGATGTGGATGGCGTGATGACAGACGGCGGGTTGTATTTTTCCGATTCCGGCGAAGAATTCAAGCGCTTCAATTCCCAGGATGGGCATGGACTGAAAATGTTGCGCTCCAGCGGGGTGAAGATCGCGCTGATCACCGGACGCACATCGCACTGTGTAACCGCACGAGCCGAAAACCTTGGTATCGAACATGTCTATCAAGGCGTGGAAAACAAACTTGAGGCAATGGTCGACCTGCTCAACAAACTCAAACTTCCGCGGGATGCTGCTGCATATATGGGCGATGATGTGGTCGATCTAACCGTGATGCGCCATGTCGGAATGGCTGTCACTGTGCCGGATGCTCCGCTGCAGGTGCGCGAGCGTTCCCATTACATCACTCAGCGCATTGGCGGACATGGCGCAGTGCGTGAAACCTGCGAGATGATCATGTCGGCGCAAGGCACATTGGATAAGCAACTGGCCATTTATTTGTCATGAGCTTTTCCACCCGTGTCCGATATTGGTTGCCGTTGTTGCCTCTGATTGCCCTGCTTGGGGCAACCTATTGGCTCAACCAGCAGGCGCAGCCGGATCCTGTCCAGCCGGATGGCAGCTCTCGCCACGATCCGGATACCGTAGTGGAGAATTTTTCCGCGGTCAAACTCAACAAACACGGTACGCCATACTTCATCATGAGCGCTGCTAGGATGCAGCATTATCCGGATGACGACAGTACCGCACTCGAAGCACCGAGCCTCACCTTGCTGGCCGAAGACAGCCCGCCACTGCTCGCCACGGCCGATTCAGGATCCATATCCAGAAGAGGAGATGAAATGTCTTTGCAGGGTGGCGTCAAGGTTCTTCGCGGTACCGGCGTGAATCAAGATCAGCTCAAGCTGCAAACCGAATTTCTTAACATCATCCCTGATCAGGATTTGGCCAGCTCGGACAGGGCTGTCACGGTTACCGAAGCAAACACCACTGTGAATGCGATCGGCATTGAACTTAACAACAAGACTCGAACTATCAAACTACTTTCCAATGTAAAAAGCGAATATGTGCCACCGGGCAAATAATTATCCGCTGAACAACCCTGAATGGAGTCAAATTGACGAACGGAACGAACTGCGGGCAAGTTCAAGCAACAGCCAATCACGCGGGTTTCGGCGCGTATGCCAACAGAGCTACCGGCAATGATTAGCGCAACTCGATACTATCTCCATACCAGAGTTTTTCCCGGGGTGCATTACCTGCTTCTGGCAAGCTCTTTGTCGTTGTGCGTGCCTGCATGCTATGCCGAGCACGCCGATCGCGATAAACCGCTGCTTCTTGAAGCCGACCAGGTGCTGATAGACGATATACAAAAAACCAGCACGTTCACCGGCAACGTACGATTGGTTCAGGGCACCATGCTGATCCGCGCTGACAAGATTGAAGTGCTGAAATACACTGATGGCTTCCAGCAGACCAAGGCATATGGGAATACCGCCAGTTTCAGGCAGAAGCGCGAAGCTTCTGAAGAATACCTGGAAGGTTATGGCGAACGCATCGAATATGACACACGCACCGGGACTGTGGAGTTTTATGGGCAGGCACGTGTCAAGCGCGAATTGGACGAAGTGCGTGGCGACCACATCACTTACAACATGAAAACCGAAACTTTCCAGGTGAGCGGCGGTACCAGTTCGACAAATACCCCGCCGAAGCGGGTTCGCGCGGTGCTGCAACCCAGATCAAAATCAGACGCTTCATTACCTTCGCCACAGGGCGCGCCGGATGAATCACCCGACAAGACCATTGCCACCCCGGAATAATCATGAGTGAATTGCGCGCTGTAGGCCTGAAGAAGAGATACGGCTCACGAACCGTGGTGAAGGATGCCTCATTATCTCTGAACAGCGGCGAGGTTGTCGGTTTGCTCGGCCCGAATGGCGCTGGCAAGACAACGATGTTCTACATGATAGTGGGCCTGATCGCCGCGGACGGGGGGGAAATCTTTATCGATGATACAAATATGACACACTTGGCGATACATCGCCGCGCACGCTTGGGGTTGGGTTATCTGCCACAGGAAGCCTCAATATTCCGGCGTCTTACCGTTGAACAAAACATCCGTGCCGTGCTGGAGTTGCAAAAGCTCTCCGATGACGACATACAGGGCCGCCTTGAAGAGTTGCTCGACGACTTGCATATCACTCACATCCGCCACAATACGGCGATCAGCCTGTCCGGAGGAGAGCGGCGGCGCGTGGAGATCGCGCGCGCATTGGCAACCGACCCGCGCTTCATCCTGCTGGACGAACCGTTCGCTGGTGTGGATCCCATTGCAGTGCTGGATATCCAGAAAATCATCCACTTCCTGAAGGATCGCGGCATCGGTGTGCTGATCACCGATCACAATGTGCGCGAAACTTTGGGCATCTGCGATCGCGCCTATATCATCAATGCCGGCTCGGTAATGGCTGAAGGCAAGCCGGATGAAATCATTTATAATGAGGGTGTGAGGAAAGTATATCTGGGAGAGCACTTCAAGCTGTGACGCGAAGGTACCCCGGACACGAAACTATGCAATGAAACCCTCTCTACAACTCAGAATCTCCCAGCAACTGACGCTCACGCCCCAGTTGCAACAGGCTATTCGTTTGCTGCAACTCTCCACACTGGACATGCACCAGGAAGTCGCGCGCATGCTGGAGGAAAATCCCATGCTGGAAGTGGACGATGATTCTGCAACCGGAGACTTCCCGTTGGAACCGCGCAGCCCGGCGAGCACATCCAATGAGGAGTCCGAGCAAACCCATAGCGATAGCGATGATCATGGCGCTGACGATTTCGGCAACGAACCCGCCGACTGGAACACCGGCGGCGGCATGGCGCGCGGCGAGGACGACGAGGACGAAACCTACCCGGAGCAGGCCGCCGAACAGGACAGCCTGCGTGCTCATCTGCATACCCAATTGACCACCAGCTCTCTGGATGACCGCGATCGCAAGGTGGTCGGATTGCTGATCGATGCACTGGATGAGAACGGTTATCTGGCGCAGAATCTTGAGGAACTGGTAGAACTGCTGCCCGATGAGCTGGTAATCACGCTGGATGACCTGGAAACCGCACTGGTGCAGCTTCAGCATCTGGACCGGCCTGGCCTTGGTGCCCGAAATCTTGGCGAGTGTCTGGCACTGCAACTCAAGGCGTACCCGAGTGATACCCCGCAACTGGACTTGGCGATCAGTCTGGTTAGCCATCACCTGGAACTTCTCGCAGCACATGATTTCTCCAAACTCAAAAAACTGCTGCGTTGCACAGACGGCGAATTGCGTGCAGCGCAACAATTGATAGTCTGCCTGAATCCAAAGCCCGGCGCGGAATTTGGTCAAAGTATCGCCAATTACGTGGTTCCTGATGTGGTCGTGGAAAAATACAAGAATAAATGGCGTGCGAAACTCAATGCCGAGGCATTACCCAAGCTGCGCGTCAACAAGATCTACGCCAATATCCTGCAGCAGAGAGGCGAAAACAATTCCTCGCAAATGGCCACCCAGTTACAGGAAGCGAAGTGGTTGATCAAGAACTTGCAGCAGCGCTTTGATACCATTTTGCGCGTGGCGGAAGCCATCGTGGAACGACAAAGCGAATTTTTCGAGCATGGCGAAATCAGTATGCGCCCGCTGGTTTTGCGAGAAATCGCCGACACCCTGCAATTGCACGAATCCACGATATCCCGCAGCACCACGCAAAAGTACATGCTGACCCCGCGCGGCATATACGAATTCAAGCATTTCTTCTGCAGCAGCCTGGCCACCGAAAGCGGCGGAACCTGCTCTTCCACGGCGATACGCGAATTGATCAGGCAGTTGGTCAGCGAGGAAGACTCGCATAAACCGCTCACTGACAGCCGTATGTCAGAAATCCTGGCACAACAGGGTATTGTTGTCGCCCGGCGTACCATAGCAAAGTACCGGGAATCATTGCATATACTGCCGGTAAATCTCCGTAAATCACTCTAAAAAAGGAGCACGTGATGAATCTTCAATTAACAGGACGCCATCTTGAGA
>JBARHM010000142.1:0-2865 GCA_049799235.1 Gallionella sp. | reverse complement strand
ATGTTTGTGATAGCGATCGATGTTACGTGAGGCTTCACCGATTATTTAAAGGTTGCGGTTCACGGCGTCCTGCGTTTTCTGGTCATTCAGGAATGTAACCTCACTCATATCTTCGACGTAACGGTTGATGCGTTCAATGGCTTCAAGAATATGCCGGAGGTATTCAGGCAAACGTAGAGCATCGCTCTTGCTCATATCAAGGTTGCCTCTGCGAGCACACGTTCCTTAAAGCTGTCTGGCAGGGCCCGCGGCGTAAGAACATCTACCGATACGCCCAGTAATTTCTTCAATTCATGTTGGATTGCTCCGATGTCCATCAACGTCGTTTCGGAAGTGGGCTCAACCAAGAGGTCAAGGTCGCTGTCTTCGGTGTCATTCCCATGCAGTGCGGAGCCGAATACACGTACATTACGCACGAAATGTCGCAGGGCAATCTCGCGGATTGCCTCACGGTGGGTTTGCAGGGCTATGGAAGGGCGCATGGCTTAGTTCCTTTTTGTTGGCGGTATTATAGCGGCTGATGGGGATATAGGTGGCGGTTCCATGCTGGCATGGCCTGTGACGCATGGATCGAATAGGGGTGGTGAATTAATCCGGGACAGACCACTATCTCTTGAAGCCTGGAGTCCTTCTTCTGCCATCGCGGCCTTCACCGCCGGGCGCGCGGCGATGCGCTCCATGCAGGCCTGCAGCACAGGTCACGGCGAGAGGTCCACGTTCATGCGCGGCGACCATCTGAGCACGGTGTACAGGTAGGCACCGGCGACGGTGAAGGTTTTGCCCATCAGGTATTTTGCCTGCGAGCGCAATAGCCCATCGAACTCGGACTGGCTGCCCGGCTCTGCTTTCAACTGGCCGATCTTTACCAGGTTATCCAGTTTATGGGAGGTCACGTTCCGATCCGATCAGGAATATCTTCGATTGTGCCATGATACGTGTAAGGAAGGCGTTTCCTTTTTTCAATTTTTGCTGCATATCCCCATTGCTGTATATGGATGGATTGATCTTGCGACCCAATTGTTCCTCGGCTGGCATCAAGGCTGAGTATATCTCCGGGTAGGCAAGATCATCGCTAATGACCATCACATCGATATCGCTCTTGGCCGTGTCCGTCCCTTTGGCGACCGAGCCGTAAATAAATGCAACTGTGATCTTGCTTGAGAAAGGCAATAACCCTTGACGCAATACATCCGCCATGCCGAACGTTTTCAGCACGATGCCGCGCAATTCCTCGAAGATGGGCGCATCGCGATTGGCCTGATAGTGCTTCTGGTTGCCGATCTTGTTTACCGTTACCAATCCGGAATCAGCGAGCTTGGCCAACTCGCGCACCACTGCACCCGTGCCCGAGCCAGCTAGACGAAACAACTCATTTGCATAGAAGCTGCGGTCAGGATTGCCATATAGCAAACCCAACACACAGCGTTGCACCTTGGAGAAAAGGGCGTCGGTCAGGTTGGCGGTTTTATCTTTCATGTTGACATCATAATACCCTAAATGGGAATAATCAATCCCATAATGGGTATTTAAATTATCGGGGACAGATGACGCTTTACTGCATCGTTATTTCAAGTCGGCTGGCTTGGCGCGCAGTTTGGCGCCAACGTAGTCGCCATGGGGAATGTAGAGCAGGGCGGCGATCTTTCGCATCAGATGGTTCTCATGTGCGCTGATCTGCCTGTCGGCATAGGCGACTTGCCACATGTATTCGATGATGCGCACCTTTTCGTGCAATCCAAGATCGCGGTTGATGAGGGACGTGAACTGCTAGACCAAATCAGAAAACGGAAAGAGAACCGTTAGCGCAACTCGGGAGGGGGCAGTGGCTTGAAGTGTTTACTTAGCTTAATCCCTTGACCTTGGTAAGATGAGTTGGTGGCGCCATAGAGCAGGTCCGGTATTGCCGTCAGACGCTCATAAGCCAACCGGCCTACCACTTGGCCATGTTCAATCACAAATGGGACTTCATAGGAACGGACTTCCAGGACGGCTCGCGACCCTTCGCCTCCCGCAACTGGATCACCGAAACCAGGGTCGAAAAATCCAGCATAGTGGACTCGAAACTCCCCGACTAGCGTGTCATAAGCGATCATTTCCGCCGCGTGTGTTGGTGGAACTTTCACGGTTTCCCGCGATGCCAGAATATAAAAGTCCTGCGGATCCAACACTAGTCCGCCGCGACGAGGTGCGTAGACTGGCTCCCAATAATCAAGTACGTCATAGTGTTGTACCTTATCGATATCGATCAATCCGGCGTGATTTTTGGCTTTGTACCCGATAAGGCCGCCCGACTTGTCTCCCAGCACATCCACTGAGATCGGAACCCCGTTGCGGATATCGTCTTCACTGAGGATTGAGCTTACAACCTGTTGTTCTTGCTGCAAGCGCCGCATGCCCTCGTCGGAACTGTGCGGTTTGCCGCGGCGTATGCGTAGCTGGCTCAATCTAGATCCTTTGCGAACCAGCACGCTGAAGGTGCGCGGTGACACCTCGGCGTAGAGCATGCCTTTGTACTGCTCGCGGACTTGGTCAAATTCCGTGCCGTTATCGGTGATGAGGCGCGTAAATATGTCCAGACGTCCGGTGGAACTCTTTGGATTGCCCATTGCCGACATTCGATGTTTTAGCGCCAGGCCCTCCAGCAAGGGGATGATGTAAACGCAACCGCGCTCCAGCACTCCACCTTTGGTGATGTCCATCTCGTGCATCGCGAACTCTTCGAGCTTTTGTGTAACCGTCGCATTTTTCCCCGGCAGAAAGCTGGCGCGAACCCGATATGCGACAGGCCCCAGCCGGAGATCCAGACTCGCCGGCTGGAATTGATTATCCAGGATCGGCTCCAGAGCGAAAATTTCTTTGGTAAGA
>JBARHM010000141.1:0-7106 GCA_049799235.1 Gallionella sp. | reverse complement strand
CCCTTGCACTCATAGAACGAATTTGATTTTGAATGTTTCCGCATTAGCGCCATCGGAACTTGAATACCGGCTCAAGCAGGCGGGTATCTTTCTTCAAACCGGTTCGTTTATTACTCATCTGCAAACGTCTATTCCCGGCGTTGCAGAAGGTATCAGTTTGCTTTACGCCGATTATCCCTTGCTGGAACAGACAGATTTTGCTGATTTCCACGTAAGCCTTGCCCTACCCGGTAATCTGAGACGCTGGTTCAAGCCTCAGGTGTTATTTCTATTTGATGGATCCCCCCCATTCAAACCCCTGCCGCTAGACCAGGCGTTTCCGATGCTCGAATGGGGACTCAATTGGTGCGTCTCCAGCCAGGCCAACCGTTATTTGATCATCCATGCGGCGGTAATCGCAAAGGGCGGAGATGCTGCCATTCTGCCCGCGCCACCTGGCTCGGGAAAAAGCACTCTCTGTGCTGCGTTGGTAAATCGTGGCTGGCGCTTGCTTTCGGATGAGCTTGCCCTGATACGCGTCAGCGATGGAAAGCTCGTCCCGCTTCCCCGCCCCGTCAGTTTAAAGAACCAATCCATAGATATCATTCAGAATTATGAACCTGGTGCAGTTTTGAGTCGCAAGGTCAATGACACGATAAAGGGCACGGTCGCCCACATGAAGCCGCCCACTGATAGCATCAACCGCGCAGCAGAAACCGCACAAGCTGCCTGGGTGATATTCCCGAAATATCAGGCCGGCGCGTCTGCCCTATTGGAAACTCTTCCCCGCTCCCGGGCATTCATCCGTATCGCCGATAGCGCTTTTAATTACAGTCTGCTGGGAGTCAGAGGCTTTGAGGCCATGGCAAGTGTGATCGATAGCTCTCTATGCTATGATTTCACCTACTCCAATCTGGACAATGCCATTGAAACATTTGCGGCATTAAAGCCGCCAATCTCCCCGATGTGATTTCACCCCCCCTGATATTACAAGTGCTACGCCAACCCGATGCATTGGCTACCCTGAGTCTTGCAGACTGGGATCTGGTGATACGCCAGGCACGCTACTCCAACCTTTTGGCACATCTCTATGCTTTGCTCGAAGAACGCGGCCAGATCGAACAGGTGCCACAAAAACCGCGTGAACACCTTGAATCTTCGCATTTCATCGCGGAAAGACATATTAAAGCCGTTCAATGGGAAGTAATCCTGATCAGAAAGGCCCTGGCAAAGATCGGGCTGCCGGTCATCCTCCTCAAGGGCGCAGCCTATGTCATGGGAAAGTTACCATCAGCTCGGGGGCGCCTATTTTCCGATATCGATATCATGGTGCCCAAAGACAGTCTCAATGAGGTAGAAGCCGCCCTGATGCTTCATGGCTGGGCTGCAACACATCACGATGCCTATGACCAGCGCTACTACCGCACCTGGATGCATGAATTGCCACCCATGCAGCACATCCATCGATCTACCGTGATCGACGTGCATCACGCGATACTGCCTGAAACCGCCTACGTTCACCCTGATCCTGAAAAGCTGCGTGCAGCAGCTCAGACGCTGGATGGATATGATGACCTGAAGGTATTCGCCCCAGTCGATATGGTGTTGCACAGTGCTGCCCATCTGTTCCATGAGGCAGAACTGGATAACGGACTTCGCGATCTGGTCGATATTGATAGTCTGATTAAACATTTCAGCAACATACCGTCGTTCTGGCCTGATCTCATCGAGCGGGCGAAGGAGCTTGAATTGACGCGCCCTCTGTTTTACGCACTACGTTACTGCGCGCTTTTTCTGCACACTCCGATTCCTGCGGATACGATAGGGGCTGCTGAAGTCGGACAACCCAGCCGTCCCATGCTCGCACTCATGGACGGCCTGTATACTCGCGCGCTAATGCCGATCCATCTAAGCTGCTCCGGCCGCTTGACCGGCGTTGCGCGCCGAATGCTCTTTGTGCGCGCAAACTGGTTGCGCATGCCACCTTTTATGCTGGCGCGCCATTTATTCCATAAGGCCTTCCTTTCACCAAAAGACGAATAATTCATCATCATCCCCTTGGGATGATGCCAGTGGCTTTGACCCGAAGTAATAGTAGATTCATGTCGGAAGTTATATGACCCCCGGCAGAGCCGGGGGTTTACCTTACTGAATTATTGCAATTCTGCTTGAAGATCCTCGTCTGAGTATTATTTCGCAAAGAAATATCCGGTATATGTGTCGGCTTTTTAGTTTCGAAGTCTGCCACCAGAACTTAAGCAACTCAAACGGAATTGGAGTTGCTAACTCGCTTTGAACTCTCGTCTACCATTAGTCCTGCGATCAGCAGCAAGTAAAACAAGAAGCCGAGGCGAGTCTCATCAATCAGGCTATCCACCATGCCTACCACGAGAAAAGCAGTGAGTGACGCAAATAATGCCAAACTCGGGGGCGCATTATTCCAGGCACGCTGCAGCAACCGCACTATGGTATAAGCGACGAGCATCATGAAACAAATAAGTCCGAACCATCCTTGTTCAAATAGCACATGAAGGTACAGATTCTTGATATGCCACGTTAAATGGCTGTCGGTAGAAAAAAACCAGTGATGCATCCCCTCAGAAAAATCGCCGTTACGTACCAGGTTGATTCCCGTCGAATCAAGCAATGCCACATTGTCTACATCTACCAATGTACCGGCGTGCCCATTGAATATTGATAGCTTGACCGGACGCGCGAGCAGGCTGTTTGGCGGGCCAAAATTCTTGGTTTCAAAATCTGACTCATAATGCGCCCATTGGTCGGGAAGCCCTTTGATTTGTAAAGTAGTCCAGGCACAAGTGAATGAATACAACAGTGCTTTTTCGCAGACGGGCAAGGTCAGTGCGGCATTACTGGAACTACTGCGCAAATCCATCGAAAGCGTATATCTTCGTTCCGGCGCAACCGCCACGGGCTGCTCAAAATACAGAGTTTCTCCACTACCGAGCTGCAAGAAAGTATTCCCATTTTGAGTGACGAACGCATACGTTGAGGGGCGAGATAATTCGCTGGAGCCCCAATAATATGCTGATGGGAATGTGCCCAACCCAACCCCGAAAACCGGCGCGTTTCGCATACGAAATATATTCAGCGTATCCGCCCAATGATCTGTACGTATTACGCTATCCTGCTCAATTGTTGCCAATCGTGACAGGCTGAATTTTCCACTGAAAACCGGCCAAGCAACCGCTACTGTCACGCCGGCTATAATGATTACGGCACAAAACCCAAAAAAGCGGTGCGTACGGTCGTGAAGGACCAGACGCACAAAACCAAATAATATGATTAGTGTCGCCAATGCAAAGGCTGCTTGCCCACCCCGCGAGAAGGTCACCATGACGCAATATGCACCCAAGCCAAATAATCCAGTCGCCAGCACCGTAACCCACATGTGTCTTTGCTGCCAAGCCCAGAGCGCCACGAATGGCAATGCTGTCACCAAGTACCCTTCAATATATGCACCACCTATATGCATGCCGGGGAAAGAGCCCGTAATGCGATAGCCAGTTTCGAAATTGAATATCCCGACAAATGTTGCGCGCTCCCACAGTACATATAACACCTCCGCCGCCAGTCCAAGTGTTATGCCGAATGCCAGCCGCCGCACGGCACGTACCGGATCGTCCCATTCGCGTGCCAGCAACGGAATAAACGCCAGGGCAAAGAACAACCCCTTCGCCACGCGCAGCGCATTATAGGAATTGGTATAGGTTGCAAACGCATTGAGATCAAGTGCGCCCAAAGGCCATAAACCGTTACCCAGGCTGATCGCTGCAGATAACGTGAACAACGTCAACAATAGCCCGGCGGGCTTACCCAGCGCAGGTTGCATGCGCGCATTAAGACGCAAATAACCAATGCCTATAGTCGCCAGGAGCACGGTGTCATACTCGGTCCAATACAAACGGCCAGTCCATGGAGTCAAATCCAGCAGCGGAAGCAAGGCGAGGACCCACACCAGCCATGAACCTGGTCGCCACCATAACAACGCTACATAGACAATAAGCAGCGGCAACGTCCAGCCTGCGTCAAGCGGACTAGTCACCGCTGCCACTATCGCAGTACACAAAGCCACAACACCAGCAATCATCCGTGACCAGTGTGGACGCCGCGCTATTTCAGTTGGTTCAAGCGTTAGTTGCGCAGCCACTGCGCTCTGGCTCGGTGTCACCGCAAGCAACAAGTTCAGCAATTTGTACGCAGCCATCGCTGCTACAGACGCAATCAAGATATTGGTCGGGTCAGGGTGTTGATTGGTGATGAAAAGTTTGCCTGCTTCAGTTACGCACGCGATTGCTCCTGCGGCAATCGCCGACCCTACGAGAGTATATCGCTGCTTTTCTGACCGCCCCGCCCAATGCCAGAGCCACAACCCTACACCAACGGGCAAATAGATCCCGGCCTGATATAGCATGCTAACCAATGCTACCGATTCAGAAGTGTAGTAATAGTAATAGAACGGTAAGAAGTGCTGATCTCCAACCCGTGCCAATCCTTCTGACAAGCTTAGCCAACTGCCAGAGAACCAGTGGTTCAACAAAGCAAGGATAAATAGATACGGAAGCGTGCCTAGCACAATCATTCCGCGCGCAAACTGGCGCACCCGGCGCCAGTCAATACAATGTGCTGACTGTGCCAGCCATACTCCTAACAATGTGCCTACCGTTCTTGAACCTATCGAAGCACCTTGGCTGATGCCGGACGCAATCGTCAATTGCAGACCTTCGATCAATAGCCCCAATAACATCCCGGCCGCCGCCGCAAACAATAAAGGCACGCGCTGTGCCGGGCGTAAAGCAACAGCGACCAAAATGCCTAGTGGCACAGTTGCAATAACTTCTGGAATCAATTTCCACCCACACTCACTGCCGCAACCCGGTGCAAATAACCACCCAACTCTCTCCGACGCTAAATGCGCTAGCCACTCACCAAGGGATATCAAAAAATCATAAGGGAATAAACTTAGCAACACATACGCCAAGGCATAAGCGATCAACGCGGCATAGCGCGCGTTCGTTTCGCCTTGGAATATCGTTCTCACCAATTGCACGAGGCGCATACCAATAAGTGGCCACAGCGCGATGCCCAATACAGTGCCTACGATCTCGGCAATAATATCGTTCAGCGAAACTGTACGAGGCGGGAAGAATATCTGGATAAACTCGATCGCGATGCTCAGGGTGGTGCAGGCAAGTATTACGAAAAACGTTGCGACGATACGCCAAACAGTGCTGTTTGAGTGCCACAGTGTACCGAGCCATAAAAAGGCCAAGGGCACGAACAGAAGAATATTTGCTACCCAGTCAGCGCGTGAGCCAATTCCCAAGTTAAGGTAACGAATATGTTTGAATATCTCGGAAGCTTCCTGCCACGAATAATGCTGGTAATTCAATGGCACAAGGCTGCCGTAGATCACGAACAGCGTATAGGCAATGGCGAGAGCCAACAGGGAAAAACGAGCGGAGGAAATGTTTAGCAAGCCAGCATCCGGCTTCTGCTTGAGATGCTTCGGGCTTGCATGCAAGTCAGGCATAAATGAAGATTTGCATTAAGTGAGGTTGCAATCTCATGGACTTCAATCTATTAGGACAATCAGCATAGGCACTCACACTTGTTGGCGCAAGCAATCGTTATCCTGTCGCTCCCTTCAGTTGAAATCGTGATCCCAGTCATCTAGATGAGGCATCAACGACACTCCCCTTTATTTCAACAATCGGGAGTAGATATTCATATTCAAACAAGGCCTGACAAGTTAATTGCCTGCAAACATGTCGAAAAGGTCAACCATGTATGCTGATGACTTCAACGAGGTCATGAAGCTGAACCTCCGTACCGGGCCCAATACCAGACAAGCCCCATCCATTCGTAAATTGCATAGTAAGAGCGGTGGAGACCTTCTGCACTAGGCAGAAAATCGAATGGTCCAATGGATCCAAAACCAAAAAACATGGTGGGTGCAGCTATTACGTCTAATCCGGTCTTTGTAAATATCATTTTCGCGCGAGGCATGTGCATTGCATCGGTCACGAGCAGTATCCGACTCACGCCATACTGCCTCAATATTCTTTCAGAAAACAGCGCGTTTTCTAAGGTATTCTCTGACGCTCCTTCGATCCACCTGACAGGGGTGACAAAATCTTCGCGCAAGGCATCAGCCATCGCTTCGGCTTTCGATCTCGTGCCACCATCCGACAAAATATTACCCCCTGATACCAGGATCGGCAAACCAGTTTCATGCTGCAGTCTCGCGGCATAGCGAAGTCGCGCTAGCGCAATATAGTCTGGAATGTCATTCCCCCCGTATTCAGGCGCTTGTTCAAGTCGTCCGGCAGCCAACACGACGATCGCCTGCGCACGAGTATCGAAGCTCGATGCGAGAGGCACCGTCAGATTTTCGAGCGGTCGTACCAGCAAATTCGCGCCTATCTCAGTGCAAAAAATATACAACACGACCAACGCCAGGACTATCACTGATCGTCCAAGGCGCGGGCACCATCTGTGCAATATCCATCCAGCGGCAACCAGCAAAAACAAGCTCAATGGGGGAAGTACCAAAGTGCGCACGATGGCGGATGCGATCAGACTTGCACTCATAAAAGCACTTCAAGAATTGGAAAAAGTATGGACCAGAGATTCGGTCAGATCAAAGTCTGTAATACAACAGCAGATCAAATCGACTCCATCTGCTCAAGTAAACGTCAAATGAAAGATTATTTGGCCACTATTGGGCAACGGGGACGAGATGTTCCACATACCAGTCCATCGCTTGCTTGAGCCCTGCGTCTATTCGATGGCTAGGCTCGTAGCCTAGCAGCCGCCCCGCTTTGGAGATGTCGGCCTGGGAATGGCGCACGTCTCCTTCACGAAACTCCACGTACTCCGGACGATGGTGCTGCAGATGCGGAAATTGTTTCATAAGCAGCGACTTCATCATTTCATAGAGTTGATTCAGGGTGGTGCAATCATTCAGCGCCACGTTGAAAACCTGATTGACCGCATCCGGGCTTTCAACCATGGCTGCCAGCAGATTGGCCTGAATGACATTATCAACAAAACAGAAATCCCTGCTGGTTTCTCCATCACCGTTGATGCGCAAGGTTTGATTA
>JBARHM010000140.1:0-3802 GCA_049799235.1 Gallionella sp. | reverse complement strand
CTGATGTCCAAGTTGGGCGAGTTTGTCAATCGCAAGGGAGTTCTGCCGCCGCTGCCCGGCGCCGACAAGCTCGGTTTCGGCGAAATGGACGACTTGAGCACTAAAGAGTTTGCCGAAAAGAAAAAGGAATACACGCAAATTTTCTTGCGCTAGCGAGCTGCAGAAACAAGCCGAAAGATGCTTCGACACGCTTAGCATGAACGGAATTAATTCAATCCCTTCTCCGTTCGTCCTGAGCCAGTCGACGGACTCCGAGATGATTTTTCAGTAACCTGCTAGTCTTACTGTGTCAATAAATTCATGGTAGTATGCATGGAAATTCGAGTAGGAGGCGAATATCTATGCCGAGTTTTGCTGAATTCGAGCGTTACATCGATCGGTTGTGCGAAGTACTGGGTCATCGGGATCGTCATGCGGGGTTTGCCGATTACAGCCGCGGGCTGATGCTGCCCATTGAACGAAAGAGCGTAGAACCCCTGGCGGCGCATACCGATCCATTGCATGTGAGTGCGAAACATCAATCGCTGCATCATTTGGTGGCCCAGTCGGATTGGTCGGACCGAGCGGTTTTGGCCTGTGTGCGCGATTGGGTGAGGCCCGAGTTTGGGCGCAAGAGCCAGTTTTATTGGATCGTGGACGACACGGGATTTCCCAAGAAAGGAACCCACTCGGTGGGAGTGGCGCGACAGTACTGCGGACAGTTGGGCAAGCAGGACAATTGTCAAGTGGCGGTCAGTGTGTCGTTGGCCACCGAGCAAGCCAGTGTGCCGATCGCTTGGCGACTGTACCTGCCGGAGAAATGGGCCAAGGATCGACAACGGCGGAAGAAAGCCGGTGTGCCTAGGGAAGTAAAGTTTCAGACCAAACCCGAAATTGCACTGGAGCAGCTGCGAGCGGCCAAAGCCGCGGGCGTTCCCATCGGCATCGTGTTGGCAGACGCAGGCTATGGCAATGAGACCGCGTGGCGCGAAGCGTTGAGTAAGCTGGAGTTGGAGTATTGCGTGGGAGTTGGGTCGGTCACCACCGTGTGGACGGCCGGCACGGGGCCGGTGCCCCCCAAGGCCAAGAACAAGATCGGGCGACCCAGGACACGCTGGCAGCGTGAAATAGGCACCACCCCGCTCAGCGTGAAGGGGTTGGCCGAAACTTTGACAGCCAAGCGATGGCGCACGGTGGACTGGCGCGAGGGAACCAACGAGAAATTGTCCTCGCGCTTTGCCGCGGTCAGAGTGCGCGCGGCGCATCGCGACGAGGAGGGGCTTCGCGCTCCACGTGCCGAACAATGGTTGTTGATCGAATGGCCTGTCGATCAAGCCGAACCGACCAAGTATTGGTTGTCGACGTTGCCCGCTGACACAACGCTTGTCGATTTGGTCAAGACCGCCAAGATGCGTTGGCGCATTGAACGGGATTATCAAGATCTCAAGCAGGAGTTTGGCCTGAGCCACTACGAGGGACGGGGCTGGCGCGGCTTTCATCATCACGCAACCTTGTGCATTGCCGCGTACGGTTTCTTGCTCGCGGATCGGCTTAAACATGGCGGCTCCAAAAAAAACTCCACTCGCTCAAAAATCCCTTCCCTACCCCAAGATTACACACCGCGCGGCAGCCCGACGCGCGCAGCGTCACGTGCCCGATTCTATCGCCACCCTGCGCTACAATCTGGCCTGGGCCATCGTCAGAAAACTCCCTCGCTGCCCCTGCTGCAACGTCGTGATTCAATCTAAATGACACAGTAGTACTAGGAGTCTGTCGGAGAAAGTTTTGAGAGGCAGGTAGAAAAAGTTTTCAGCATGAAAAAATTCTCTGGACAACGATTTGGGTGAGACTATATTGGTCGGCATGAGAACGTTCAAGCCGTATGATCCCGATCAACTTTATCTGTTACCGCCTGCAATTCGGGATTGGCTGGCGGAAGGACATTTGGCGCTGTTCATCAGCGATGTGGTGGACACGTTGGATTTAGAATCGATCTTTGATGTTTATGAGCAGGGGGACGGTCGTGGGCAGCCGCCGTATCATCCGGCGATGATGGTGAAGCTGCTGATCTATGGGTACAGTATGGGCAAGCCGTCCTCGCGCAAGCTGGAGCGAGCGAGCTATGAGGAGGTGGGGTATCGGGTGTTGTGTGCCGAGCAGCATCCGGACCATGACAGCATCGCCGAGTTTCGCAAGCGCCATCTTAAAGCGTTAGGCGGTTTATTTGTGCAGGTGCTGCGGCTGTGTCAGAAAGCGGGGCTGGTGAAGTTAGGGCATGTGGCGCTGGACGGCACGAAGGTCAAGGCCAACGCCTCCAAGCACAAGGCGATGAGCTACGAGCGGATGTGCAAAGCCGAGCAGGAACTTGAGCAAGAGGTTAAGCGGCTTTTGGAGCAGGCCGAGAAGGTCGATGGGGCCGAAGATCAGGCCTATGGGCAGGGCAATCGCGGCGATGAGTTACCGGCGGAGCTGGCGCGGCGAGAGAGCCGGCTTGTCAAGATTCGCCAAGCGAAGGCGGAGCTGGAAGAGGAGGCGCGGGAGCGCGCCGAGCAGGCGGCGGCTCAGGCGCAGGCAAAGATTGCCGAGCGTCAGCTCAAGGAGCAACAGAGTGGGCAGAAGGCCAGAGGGAGAAAGCCTGAGGTGGTCGATTCCCAACAAGCTGTGCCCGAGAAAAAAGCGCAGAGAAACTTTACCGATGCGGACTCACGGATCATGAAGGACGGGGCGACGGGAGGATTTGTGCAAGGGTACAATTGCCAAGCGGTGGTCGATAGCCACGCGCAGATCATTGTCGCGGCGGCGCTCACCCAGCAGGCCAATGACAAGCAGCAGTTGGTGCCCATGCTTTTGGCGGTGGAGAAAAACACCGGGGAGAAGCCAGCTAAGGCGTCAGCGGATGCGGGCTACTTTAGCCAAGCGCAGATCACCGATAACCAGCTCCAAGGCATTGATCTCTACGTGGCGCCCGAGCGGCTAAGACACGGGAAGAAGATCGCGGAGGTTGGCGATCAGGCCCCGCCATCGGCACAGCCAACGCTAATCGAGCAGATGCGTGAGAAGCTCAAGAGCGCCCAGGGTCACGCCGTCTACAAGATGCGCAAAGCGATTGTCGAGCCGGTGTTTGGACTGATCAAGGAAGCGAGGGGGTTTCGCAGATTCTCCCTTCGCGGCGAACCGAAAGTAGGGTTGGAGTGGCAGTTGATCTGCCTGACCCATAATCTACTAAAGCTATTCCGGGCCACAGTTTGCGTACAGGCAGTCTAAGACAGGAATGAAAGCGGCCCTGCGCCAAGTGCAGGGAACTCATGTCGACCTGATTAAGGGCTCCAGCCCGCTCTTGCAGTGCGCGCCCAGTTTGAATTGCTCGCGGAACTGTCAGATATCTTTTTTCTTCCTCCATTCACAAATGTTTTTCCGACAAACTCCTAGCTCGCTTTTTTAAACTTGTCGATTTGGACTTGTAACAACCTCGCGCCCTGCACTAGACTCTGAGCATCGGTTGACTTTATTCGTCACCTTCCTCGCTGGGTTTTCCGCTCTATGATCACCGTTCATGCCGACGTGGTTGGCAGCCTGCTCCGACCGCCGGAACTGATCGAGGCACGCACCCGGTTAGCGGCCGGCGAGGTCGATGCTTCACGCTTCAGGGAAATCGAGGATCGCGCCGTCTGTGACGCGATCGCGATGCAAGAGGCGGCCGGGCTCGAAGTCGTGACCGACGGCGAGATGCGCCGGCAGTCTTTTCAGAGCCAAATGACTGCGGCAGTCGAGGGCTTCGGCGACTTCACCATGGACGCATTTCTCTGGGGCGAGTGGCATAATG
>JBARHM010000139.1:0-1886 GCA_049799235.1 Gallionella sp. | reverse complement strand
CCATACCAGCATCGCGACATAAGCCGCACAAGCCGCACCCCACTGCAAAACCAGCGGGGATTCCTGTTGCTGGAGTATGCGTTGTGCGGTCCAAATGGCGGTCACGCCGCCGATTAGCGGAAGCAGCGATCCGATCCAGCGTGATCGCAACAATCCAAGCAGCCAGGCGAGGAGGGTGCCGGCTAATCCGGACAGCACGATCTTGCGCGAGGCGGTGAGCGGTTCGAAGTTGAAATCGCTGGCCAGATATACCGTAGCGGCAAATCCGGCGATGATGGCCAGACCGCTCAATCTTGGTCGCTGGAACAGTTCGGCAGCGACGAGCCCGGCCAGGAAGGGTGCCAGGCCGGCTTGCATGGCGGGATGATTAAGTAATTCCTGCAAAGGGCACCTCTAAAAATCCAGATTTCATCCCAACTGCTGCGTTGCATAAAAAATTTCTTGCTTACATATTCTCCATATGCGGCGCTGCGAAATTTTTCCCGCGCCTTGCATTTGGGCGAACTCTGAATTTTTAGAGGCACCCTTAATGCTTTGATAGATCATCAAGCTGCGGCTAGTTTACCATTGCCGGTGCAGCTCTTGAAATCTGGCGAGGGACACCCCACTTAAAGGCCGCAGTGAAGCTGATGGTAAAATTCACGACATATTTTTCGATAATGGAGATGACAGCATGAAAAGGATCTTCTTGTTCATTTTGACCAACCTGGCGGTGGTGTTTGTGATCAACATCACGCTGCGCCTGCTCGGTGTTGACCGCTGGCTGGACGAAACAGGCGGCATCAACTTTTCGGCGCTGCTGGTGATTTCTGCCGTGATCGGCTTTTCCGGTTCGCTGATCTCACTGGCGATGTCCAAGTGGTCGGCCAAGCGCATGGTTGGTGCCAAGGTCATCGAGAATCCGGTAGACCAAACCGAGCGCTGGCTGGTGGACACGGTGCGCAAGCAGGCGCAAGTGGCCGGAATCGGCATGCCTGAAGTGGCCATTTACGATGCGCCGGATGTGAATGCGTTCGCCACCGGATGGAATCGCAACGATGCTCTGGTGGCAGTGAGCACCGGCCTGCTGCAGAACATGAGTCGCGATGAAGCGGAAGCGGTGCTGGGACATGAAATCAGCCACGTCGCGAATGGCGACATGGTGACTCTGGCGCTGATCCAGGGCGTGGTGAACACGTTCGTGATATTTTTCGCCAAGTTGTTCGGTTATTTTGTTGATCGCGTGCTGCTCAAGAATGACGAACGAAGCGGCCCGGGTATCGGCGCATTCGTCGCGGAAATAGCCGCGCAACTGGTGCTCGGTGTGCTGGCCAGCATCATCGTGATGTGGTTTTCGCGTCATCGTGAATTTCGCGCGGACGCGGGTGGTGCCAGTCTGGCCGGCCGCAACAAGATGATCGCTGCGCTGGAGCGCCTGAAGATCAATCACGAACAGACGGTATTGCCGGAGAAGATAGCCGCATTTGGCATCTCTGGAGGCAAGAGTTTTGCGCGAATGTTCATGACCCATCCTCCGTTGGATGAACGAATCGCCGCTTTGCGTTCTGGAGACTAGAGTAGCGGGTTGCGAAAGAAAAGGCCTGCAAGCGCAGGCCTTTTTGTTTGTGGAAGCAGCGCTACTGGATGCGAGTTTGAATTTCTATTCACCTTCGTCATAGCGTGCGCGTGGCGGGTTTCCGTCATACAACAGACTCTTCCGGTGCAACAGGTAATAGTCGCGAATGAATTCATAACGGTCTATCACCGCCTCATCCATGATTTTTTCCTGGTCCAGTAGTTCCGCTCGGCGGACGATCTTCTGGGTCAAGTAAGCCAGGTTGCGTGTGCTCATGTCGTTGATATAGTACATCGGGTCCAGATACAGATCGCCATAGAAGCCGAATCCG
>JBARHM010000138.1:0-3856 GCA_049799235.1 Gallionella sp. | reverse complement strand
GTATTGGTCGCCGCGTTCGGTGTGCTATTTGTGCGCTCGGCAATGAATGTTGCCGCAGAGCCCTACACCCTCGCTCGTAGTGGGCTGGCTGCGCGGGATGCAGCGCGCCGGTCAGGCAAATATGTTTCGGCGGAAGCGGTGCTGGCCGGACTCGATAAAACGCTGGCGCGCACACGCAAGGCGGCTGCCCGCAAGTGAGCTACACGGTACGGTTCACTCCTGCCGCCGCGAAGGACCTGCAACGCCTGTTCGATTTTCTCGCGGAACGGGATGTGAAAGCCGCCACGCGCGCCCGTGCAGCGATAGCCAAAGGCATCAAATTCCTGCGCACCTTTCCATTTAGTTGCCGCAAGGCATCGCCGGAACACCCCTTGTTGCGCGAGTTGATCACCAGCGTAAAGTCAAACGCGCGTAGCGATTCGTTCGCCTCCTCGCCCGCTTGCGGGATAACCAGCGACTTGCCCGTTCACGGGCTTGGTCGAATGGCTAGCAGTTCCACCAGAGGATTGAGGAGAGGGAGCGAACATGATAATTTTCAATCTCGAGAACCACTTGTCATGTTCGTTGGCGCAAACGGTTATGTAGCGCTGTTTGAAATCGAGGATAGCCAGACCGTGACGGTGCTGGCCATACGCCATCAGCGCGAAGAAGATTTCTTTTGAAGGACGGGAAAAATGTGTCAGAGCAGAGATATTTTTTGATGCAGAAAAGTATTTCGAACCCGACCCCTTTAATTTACAAGGGTAAAAAGGCTGGATAGTTCTTATGGCATCAAAAGGGGCTGGGGCGAGATATTTAGAATCATAAAAACAATTCGAGCCTGACCCTGAGGTCTCCCCTCAAAAGTCCGTTGCATTTCGATAAACTAGGGCGTAGTGTCCGCATCAAAACAGCACATGCATGGCAGGTTTATTGTCTTTTTCGTAGCGACCAAACTGCGAAGGAGAACCTACCATGCATGCGATCACAATCTTACACCGCATTCTTTCTGCCAGCACCCTGGAAATCCACGCAAAACGCTTAGCCAGTCTACTGGCAGCTGTCGAGGCTGTGACAATGGGCAGCCGACTGACGTTAAGTGATATGGGGCGTGGACTGTCTGGCTCAGTGGCCGTCAAACACAACATCAAACGCATTGACCGCCTGCTTGGCAACGACGCGCTGCACACTGAAATTCCCATGTTGTACGAAGCACTCGTCCGGCAGTGTTTGGAGGGAATGCCCATGCCGCTGATCGTCATCGACTGGTCGGATTTAACGCCTGATCGACAATGGCAATTGTTGCGCGCTTCGGTTGCTGTCGATGGCCGCAGCATGACCCTCTATGAACAGGTACACCCGCAATCTTTGTCAGCTTCGCCGCGCGTGCACCAAGCGTTTCTTACGTAACTCGCCACCATGCTGCCGACAGGCTGCGTACCGATCCTGATTACCGATGCTGGCTTCCGTGGTGTGTGGTTCAGGCTGGTCAACCGCATGGGCTGGTATTGGATCGGCCGCATTCGTAACCGCGACATGGTGAGCCCGGCGAGTGTCGATACGTGGGCTGGCTGCAAAACACTCTATCCATTTGCCACATCAAAAGCGAGGTCACTCGGGCAGTTCAACTATGTTCGCAATCACCCTGTGGCATGCCGTCTGGTGCTGATCAAACGTGCCAGTCAAAAGCGCCACAAGAAGAGTCGCATGGGTAAGCTGGTACATTCGAGCCGTAGCTTGAAGAATGCTCGTGCACAGCGTGAACCATGGCTGTTGGCCGTATGCCCGAAGCTCACCCACCTCAGCGCTCAAGCTGTCGTTGCTGTGTACGCCCAGCGGATGCAAATTGAGGAGTCATTCCGCGATTTGAAGAGCGAACGTTTCGGTTTGGGATTCTCCGCCAATCGATCCACACAGAAAGATCGCTTGGGTGTGTTGCTGCTGGTTGGCTGTCTCGCCTCATTCGTGCTGCGCTTGATTGGTGAGGTAGGCAAGGCGAAGCAACTGGATTTCCAGTTCCAAAGCAACACGCGGCGTTCACGCCCGGTGCTCTCGGTGATTACCCCGGCGTTGCAGCTTGTACAACATGGGATGGCAGCATTCCCGCCGCGAGAGTTTGGTGTAGCCCTTGAACATCTGCGTTATGATCATCCTGCGCTGCAACTTTGAGCGGAGACCTCAGAGCCTGACCCCTTTAATTCTGCGATATCGATAACGATTACCCCAAGAACCGCGTTTACATGCGGGCGAATTTCAACAGCCTGTTAAGCGTATCTTAAGCATCGCGCTGTATTCTGCTTACCAGGTAGTTCAACTAAGGAGATAATCATGGTATCCAAATTTAATACGTCAGGCTTGATGATCATGGCTGCTGCCGGACTGGCCATTGGTTTGGCAAAGCCTGCCCTGCAAACTGACAAGAGCTTCGACACCTTCAGCAGCGATGTAGATCGCGGCATGTTTATCCAGTCCCGTCAGGTCAATGACGATCAAATCTCGGATAAATATACCGTGGCTATCGATCCTGCTGCGAAACAACAGTTGGGAGAACGGACCTTCAATGAAGTGACGAGGTTCTTCCAGACAGTGGAAGAGGCCATTGAAGCGGAAAACACTCATGCGCTCATGGCGCATTATTCAGACAATTATCGCGACGGAGCTCTTGACAAGAAATCTGTGGAACAGGCATGGCGAAGAATATTCGCCAGGGTTGATGCCGCAGCAACCGTCAACAACCTGACGCTGGTAAATATATCGGCAGACGGAAACACGGTTGTCCTGCAAAGCAGCGGCCTGCTGGTGGGCGTGCCTGACGGTGAAAGATGGCCTGCGACGATTGACAACTGGAACAAGCAGGATCATGTCCTGGTCAAGCAAGCAGGCGAATGGAAGTTGATCGGCATCTACGGGCCCGAACGCCAACGCCTGTGGTTTGACAAACCGACGCACTCCCTCATCTAGGGTGTCGCTGTATCCTGGCGCATGCCAGGGGAAAAACACTGGTAATCAAGGGGGGGTCAGTTCACGCTGGCCCCCTTGTCTATTTGCAGGGGAATCACGTTGATCCCTGCTGCGCGAACCCCTGTCAGGCAATCACTGACAGCAGAGTTTCCCAAAACAATGGAAAACAATGTGAAAACAATGGGGTCAAGTCTTGCACAAAACAATGCAAAACAATGGGGTCAAGTCTTGCATTAATGTATCACCACGTCTTGACCTACAACAACACTAAGTTGTCCCAGTGAATGATCTCGGCATCGCCGCCATAACCGAGCAGGGTTTCGATTTTCTGGCTGGCATGACCCGCGATGCGGCGGGCTTCTTCGGCGTTGTAGTTGGTCAGGCCGCGCGCGATGTCCCGACCTTCCTCGTTCACGCAGGTGACCACCGCGCCGCGTTCAAATTCCCCGACGACTTTCTTGACGCCTATCGGCAGAAGGCTCTTGCCCTCGCTGCGCAACGCGGTCACTGAGTTAAATGGGCTCAACCTGACCCGGAGATGTTAGGTTCCACCGTACCCCAATGCCAATTGCTCTTTTACGTATTTGCTGACGCTACTTCACAGTTGCTTAAACTGCTTGGCTAATTTAAGGCTCTGACCTTGATAGTTCGAATTGATGTCTTGCCCATACAAAAGCTCAGGGCGAGCTGCCATGCGCTCATAGCGTAGCCATCCGACTGTCTGTCCATGCTCGAGCAGGAAGGGTACCTCGTGTGAGCGCACTTCCAGAACTCTCCTGCTGCTTCCCGCTCTATTTATCTTGGCATTCCAGCCGAATCCGGGATCAAAAAAACCGGCATAATGGACGCGGAATTCACCTGCGCGGGTGTCGTACGGCAGCATCTCGGAGCTAAAGGCAGAGCTAAAGGGGTCAGC
>JBARHM010000137.1:0-1697 GCA_049799235.1 Gallionella sp. | reverse complement strand
GGTTACCAGAAAGTGATGTCCGCAATTCTTCCTCATATCACGCTCGAATCAGGCAAGCAACCACGGCACAGCATCATCTGGCTGCATGGCCTGGGTGCCGACGGCCAGGACTTCGTGCCCATCGTCGACGAACTGAGTTTGCCCGTCGCGGTGCGTTTTATCTTTCCGCACGCTCCGATGCGTCCGGTGACAATCAACGGCGGGTTCGTCATGCGTGCATGGTATGACATCGCCGCTTCGTCTATCGACGCGCAACAGGATGAACAGGGAATACGTGCTTCTCAGGCAGCGATCGAAGCACTGATCGCGCAGGAAGAGGCGCGCGGCATCGCGCCAGACCACATCTTTCTGGCCGGATTTTCACAGGGCGGCGCTATCGCGCTGCACACCGCGTTGCGCCAGGCCGGGGTACTGGCCGGGGTGCTGGCACTCTCCGCTTATCTGCCATTGTCAGTTAGCGTCAACGCCGAAGCATTGCCAGGCACAAGGATCACCCCGATTTTTATGGCGCATGGCCGCGGTGATCCTGTCGTGCCTTTTGAGTTGGGAGTCGCCTCAATGGAAGCTCTGATCAGGCTTGGTTATGGGGTTGAGTGGCATGAATACACCATGCAGCACTCGGTGTGCGAACAAGAGCTGCGTGATATTGAAATCTGGCTGTCCGGGAGGCTTACCGGACCTGGACCGGTCCCTTCGACTGGGCTCAGGACAGGGAAGCTATAAGACCCGATCCGGTCTTAGTATAATCGCTCCGAACTTCCTTCCTGCTTGACGAGACGGAATTGCACCAGATCGCAATCCAAACATCTTTCCAAAAATTTGACGGGAATCAGCAGGTAATCTTCTTCATTGAGTTCGCTCAATAGACTGTGGTTCCCGGCAAAAGTATCCGCCTTCATCAACAATCTGGCTTCTCCTGCCAATTCACCCGGTTTTTCATTGAGCCACAATGCGGTCTGACCATCTTCAAATGCTCCGCCACCCTCACCGCTCTGGACCAGGGCTATCGGTGTCACCTGATTGGTCAGCATCTCAACCCCCACGTGCAATTGGCCCTTGTCATCGCGCATCATGCGCCGCACGATTGCCACTCCCCAGACTTTAGCTCCTGCCGGCTGTACCCCCAGCAAGCTGCCAATTCGAACGTCGTCGCCTTCGTGTGCCGGCAATACGGTGCGGAATCCATTGACGCTGATATCCTCTACTTCCCATTGAGCAGGCTTTTCCTGGTTAGAATTCAAACCTGCATTGGTGCGTTCCACTGCGCTGTTAAAACCTTGCACAACATTCATGCTGATCTTGATGCTCCGTCGGGCATTTCGCCGTAAAGGCGGGGAGCGCATATAGTCCGATAGATACTTCGCGGCTTCGCTCAATATTTCCGGGGGATAGGCCCCGCTTATAGTGAGATCTTCCGGAACGATCTTCTTTCCCAGCGTCTTGATCAATGATTCAAGTTTTGGCTGCATCCCGGCCATGCTGATGAATCTCGTGGTCGGACGGGCGGTGGCATCCACCTTGACTCGCTTGGGTGCGGCCGGGTGGTTCAGATCGAAGCTGAACAGGTCGTGCTTTCCTTGCTGCGCCTGCATATCGATATCCGTACAAAATTGGGCTATGAGCCGCTCGGTCAGATGCATATACAGCGGCTTCATGGCGTGGACTCCGCAGCCATACCATCCCAGCAGATGCCCCAC